>NZ_PYCI01000012.1:0-76542 GCF_003015105.1 Chroococcidiopsis sp. CCALA 051
CTGATATTGAGGCGATCGCCAATCTTGGCTAACGTCATTGCTTGTCCGTCAGCTAAGCCAAAGCGTAATGATAAAACTTCCCGCTGCTGCGGAGTCAAATCCGCCATCAGCTTCTCAATATCGGTAGATAAGCAGGACTCAGTCACGAATTCTTCTGGGGAAAGACTCGTATCCTCTAATAGTTCGCCCAATTCTGTATCTTGGTTGTCTCCTACCCGCAAATCTAACGATAGTGGTAATCTCGCTCTTTCTAAATACTCGCGTACCTGTTTGGGTGTGAGTTCTAGTGCTGTAGCTAACTCCACGATACTTGGGGCGCGTCCTAGATTTTGAGAGAGTTGACGCTGTGCTTTTTTGATTTTGTTTAATTTTTCTGTAATGTGAATCGGTAGGCGGATGGTTCGTCCTTTTTCGGCGATCGCCCGCGTGATTGCTTGCCGAATCCACCAATAAGCATAAGTAGAAAATCTATAACCTTTAGTTGGGTCAAACTTCTCTACACCTCGCTGCATCCCGATCGTCCCTTCTTGGATTAAATCCAATAAGTCTACGTTACGCTTGATGTACTTTTTAGCGACGGAGACGACTAGTCGCAGGTTAGCTTCTACCATTCTGCGTTTAGCAATTTCTCCTTCGGCGATCGCTGTAGATAAGGCTGTTTTATCTATTCGCGCTGCTTCACTCCACTCTTCTAGGGTTGGTTCGCGCCCCAGCTTTGCAACTAACTCTTCTTGGAGCGCGTACAGGGTGCTGAGTCGCTGCACTTGCTTGCCATATACAATCTCCTGCTCGTGGGTCAGTAATGGAACACGACCAATCTCACGCAAGTAAGTACGTACAAGGTCAGTGGTTGTCTGAGCGGTTTTCATGGCGCTAGGTTTCTTTATCAGTAGTAAGCAGCTGTGTGGAAATAAAAGAGTAACACTTATTTCACTACCAAGCCCTCTGCTGATGAGACAAGCTTTTTCTGTTACGTATCCAGACAGCAGAAGGCTATAGTGTTACAAGAATTGGACAACATCTAGTTGTTTGCGGAAATTTAATTTTAGAGCTGTCTCTACAGGTAGAGCAGCTTTACTACCCTCCAATCGGTCATTGGATCGCTTAAGATTAACATTCTACACTATTAATAATTGTAACATTTCTGAGAGGAAACTGCCACTGCCTGCATTTTCTATCTCAGCTTGAGAGTTGAGTTAGCTCCACGACTTGCCCTCACAGGGCGATCGCACTCCAAAGTTAAACTGTTTCACGCACACAAAAGTTGCATTTTTTAGTCAAAGTTAACTAGTAATTTGACTAATGAATGCATCAGAGGAGACAAAAAACAGTAAATGTTTTAATATTTTGCGTTTTGAGTGACTTAGGTTGATGTAAGGCAGGGAGCAGGGGACAAGGGGGACAAGGGGGACAAGGGAGCTGAGAACAGAAACCTGGAATGTCCCTACGATTCGATCTTTAGCTAGCGATCGCTGCAACGGAAGTCATAAACAAAATCTTATAGAGAGAAAAGAGGGAGAGGAGCGAAAAGTTGCTTAGTTGCTTAATTGCAAATTGCGAATAGCAGTTGCTCCCCCAGTTCCCTCAGCTCCCTCAGCTCTCTTCTTTCCTTCACTCCTCACTCCTCACTCCTACCTAGAACCGTTCCCCATAAAACCTAACGTTAGGCTGTCGTGGGCGAGGAAATGCCCTAAGTGATATGCTCTTTCTTCGGTTTCGAGTAGGATTTTCTCGTATAAGTAACGGGTAGCGCGATCGCCTAAACTTTCTGCTTGAGCGGCTTGACGACGGATTAACCCAATAATTGCCTGTTCTGCTGCTAAGTCGTGTTCTACCATTTGACGGCAAGCAAAAACACCGTCTGGTTCTGGCTCGAAGCAGCACATCTGGGCGAGTTGGCTAAAACTAGCTACGGGTACGCCACCCAGTCCATCTAAACGTTCGCCAACATCGTGAACGTGTCCCTGGACTTCTTCATAGCTTTCGCTGAAATACTGATGCAGCATATAGAATTCTGCACCTTCAACAACAAAATGATGTTTTTGGTATTGCAGGTACAAACCCTGAAAGCTAGCAAGAGCAATATTTAATCCTTCGCAAACAGGAGTGGTGACACTGCGATCGAGCAGAATAGGGTTGTCATATACCTGACCGAAGTTCCGTAGAATTGTTGCCTCAGACATGGTTCTCCTCTCTTTGCTGGTTGTGATGCTGTTATCGATAACTCACTGCTACTTTCATTATCGCTCTCTAGTCAAGCTTTAAACAGCGCGATCGCTATGTATTTCAGTGCTTTTGACTGTTGAGACAACCCATGATTAAAGAAAGTTTTTTGCAAATATCATGAGAATTATTTGCATTTAGGGTATGCTATTGGGTAAAGTTAAACTGTCGGCAACTAGCACGGCTAGTCACGGCAATAAGATGACGAAATGTAATTTGAGCATCGGAGGGTATGGGGTTGAAGCCGTTAGGTTGCGAACCGGAAGTTAGAGAAATTGTGGAAGTGAAATGGGCAGATAGATGGCAGGTGTATCAACGTTTACAAGAGTTAGAGATTCCTTGTTGGTGCGATGCCGGACAGCCATTAAAAGTTGAGATAGCCGATCCCACAACGGCAGTTCAATTGAGTAGTGTTTTGAGACAATTCACTGCATCTCGCCAAGATTTGGTGTGGTGGTTAAAACAGTGCTGGTAAAACCGTAGATCGAGCATTGGTTGTCGTTCATCCGAAGGTGATAAAGCAATGAGTAGTCGCTTTGGTAAAGAAGTATCGGCTTTTAGCTTAGAGGGAAAATTTCTCAGGTTTGAATTAGAAGATGGCTATAAGCGTAAATATTTGCAAGTTGGCACTTTAGAAGGTGAATATCGAGTCAAACTACCCAAGTATCTGCGTTCACCTATGGAGTTAAACCTGAATTTAGGGGATGTAGTACAAATTTTTGGTGAGAGAAAGTTTGACTATAAAAAAGATTCGCTCAAATTGAAGGCAGAACGAGTGATCGTTATCGATCGCCAACCGCCAGCTATGACTCCTGCTACACCTGTTAAACGACAAACCAAAGCAAAAGCTAGTATCTTAGTGTGTCAGAAGTCTGATTGCGTCAAACGGGGTGCAAACGGAGTTTGTAAAGCATTACAAGCATCTTTGAATGAGCGCGGTTTGGAAAATGAGGTAGAAATTAAGCCTACTGGTTGCCTCAAACAGTGCAAAGCTGGACCAAATGTCGTGGTGATGCCTGATAAAACTAGATATACCCGCGTACAAACCGAGCAGGTTGCAGAATTGATTGACAAGCACTTTACTACAGATGAAGGTTGCCATAGTGAGAATGTGCAGCAATTAGCATTAGTTGGCAATCGAATTTTTCCTGTTAGCTGAGAATTGTGCTAGATGAAAAGATTTACCAACTAAATTTGAAGAGGATCGCTACTGGAGTCTGGGAGAATTTATGGCAAATTCTTGACAGATGAGAAATTGCTCTGGGATACAAAAATATACGTTTAGATGTTTGACAAAATGAAATAATAGTTAAATTATTGAACGAATCTTCAGGTAATGAATCCAGGTGTGGTTGCGGCGATCGCGTATGGGATTTTAGCCATAGTTGGCGGCGCGATTGGCTATAAACAAGCTCAGAGTAAGGCTTCGCTGATTTCTGGTACTGCTAGCGGTTTATTGCTGATTCTGGGAGGAGTTGCGCGATCTTTCGGTCAAGTCTGGGGTCTCGGGTTAGCTGCTATAGTTACAGCAATATTAGTGATTATTTTTACTACTCGTCTGATAAAAACACGCAAATTCATGCCAGCAGGATTAATGACTGTTGTAGGTGTAACAGCGTTGGTAGTTATGTTGAAAAATTTGTAGAGACGCGATCTCGTGCATCTCTACATTGGTTATGAGGTACATTTGGACAAAGTTAATTCTCTTCGCTAGGATCTGATTTATAGCGAATCTTCAGCATCAAAATCATTCCAGCAAAAATAAATGTTACGATATTGGCGGCGATGATAGGAATATCGTGTACGTAAAAGCCGTAAACCAACCACAGAATTATTCCCGTACATAAAACGATGAGCATACTCCAAGAAAGATCGTGAGCTGATTTCGTCTTCCAAGTTTTGATCAACTGGGGTAAGTATGCGATCGTTGTCAGGACTCCTGCAAATAGTCCCAAAGGGGTGATGAAATTAAAATCTTCCATGTTTATGCGTTCTAGTGACAATATTCCCTATTATTCTCGCAGAATTCCGATCCCTGCTTCTCTTTCTATGTAATCGACTAAGCTAATAAAATCATCTCGCGGATAACACTTGCCACCGATCAACTGAAATGCTAGTTCACTCGATGGATTATCGGGATTCTCTAGAATATGGATTCCCCAGTAGTATAGTTGGTCGCTAGTACGAATGCAAACTTGTTCTGGATCGATACAATGAAACTTCTTATCGTTCTGGCTAATATGTTTATAGACCGATAAAAATGACTCTTTTAAAATTTTGAATCGTCTAATTCCTGGGTCTTTAAAATTATTAACTAAAACAAATAGGTGAGCAGCTTGATTAATACTTCTAATTTTTTGCACTGTATCTTGAATCACGATTCCATGTTTATTAATACCTAGAGGATTCAAAGTTGTAGGAATAATACAATAATCAAATTTCTCAATTAGTTCTCTTGGGTTGCGTTCTAAAGCAGGAGAACAATCACATATAACTATTTTGCAATCACGGGCGGCGTTTTCATCCCAAGCTCTTGCATCGTAGACTTCAATAGTTGTACCCGTACCTTTACTATTAGGAACGTAAACCCCATCTCCTACTAATTTATGTAAGTTTTGTTCTGGATCTAAATCTACCAAAGCAACATTGAATCCTTGTAAGGCAAATGCTCCCGCCAAGTGCGCCGCAACTGTAGTTTTTCCAACTCCACCTTTACAAGTGAAAATACCAAAATAAATTTTGTCTTGTTTTGGTGGTTGGGGTGGAGGTGTACCGTCATCGCCGTTCACCCAAGTAATTTTATGTTCAGAAGCGATGCCACAGCGAATTCTCGCATCTTTTCCCCAAGATTTAATTAGGGCGCGAGCTGGTCCACTATAATCTTTTGTAGTAATGAAAATACCATAATTAAACTGACAAGCTGCTGGAGATTCAAGAAAGTCAACAAACTTTAAAATTTGCGGTGCGGCAACGTTATTTTTGAGCCACTTGACTTGAACAGCTGCCACAATATTGCTTTTACTGACAACTAAATCGTAACCTGCTTGGTTTTGTTCGGGAGTCACAACCGTCCACCCGTGTCTGTGAAAAATTCTGGCTACGTGCTGCTCGAAGTGAGTGAAATCCTGTATGTATGGTGGTTGCAGGGATGAGGACATAGACAGATAAGACGCGGGGCTAAGATCATTAAAACCCTTATTTGGTCTAGTGTCTATGGGTGAAAGGAAGGATTGCTTTTTTAACCATTAAGATGAAAACAGTTTATTATCGTATCTATTCCCTTCAATGACTTTGTCGTTGATACTAACTACTCTAGTTCTCTCAGCATCGAAACCGAAATTTTAGGCGATCGCAAAATGGTAGCAACTAGCAAATCAGTAAACTGAAACAAGCAGGGCGATTTTAGTAGTAGAATGTGACAAGTAAGCATCAGTTTTTATTAGTAGCAATTTTTACCAAAAAAGTTGTATTTTACTTATAGTAAGTTTGGTTACATAAATTCAAACTAGAGAACTCTGACTTATGGTAGATTGTCCGCTTTTCAAAGACAGTACAATTGAAAAAAAAGAAAAAAATAGAGTATACTCTGTAACAGAATAAAGAATAAAACACTCATACTTTTTTAGATTCAAGTTGGTATCGATAAAAAAATAAGAGAGAACAAAGAGAACTCAAGTTTCTATTCTCAGGGTGTCAAGGAATTCCAATTTCTCTAGATCGGGGACTGTCTATCTTCTACTAGGCAGTCAGTTCGCGGCAGCTAACTCAAAATAGTTAGAGAAAAATTTACAATATGTCATTATTAATCCTTGTCGTCGATGACGATCCGGCTATTCGTCTGCTGGTGAGTTGTTCTTTGAAGCAGTGGGGATATTCAGCAATCGCAGCTGAGAATGGGAAAGAAGCGCAGAAGCAGATTGAGGAATGTCAACCGCATCTCGTCATTACTGATATTAGTATGCCAGAGATGGATGGCTACGAGTTAATTGAGTGGATACGTCAGCATCCAACATTTCGACTCCTACCCGTAATGTTTTTGACAGCACGAACAGATACGGAAGGAAGAATTCGCGGCTATCAAGTAGGGGGAGATGCATATTTAGCCAAACCCTTTGAATTGAATGAATTATATGCTGTGGTGCGTAATTTACTAGAGCGATCGCAGTTAATATCCCAATTCATGCAGTGGGAATGGCGCTTACGGCTTCAACAGCAAAATATGGAACAGCAACAAGGCAAAACGTATAATACACTACACTATCCTTCAAGCCAAGAAGAACCAACTGTTCGAGTCGATACACCGCGCTATAATCCTTACCAGCACCAACAGGAAAGGACAACTGATACTAAGACTTTTGATAATTTTTCCTTAACTAAAAGAGAACAAGCAGTACTTCAACTTTTAGTCAAAGGTTTATCAAATGCTCAAATAGGTTCTAGCTTATACCTCAGTCCTCGAACAGTAGAAAAGTATGTTAGTAATTTACTGTGTAAAACTGGAACCAACAATAGAGTAGAACTTGCGTGCTTTGCCAGAGAACGCCATCTAATTAATAGTTGATGGTTAACAGTTGACGGTTAACAGCGGTAAGTCTAAAGATTGAAAATATTTATTTTCTCAACCAAGCTAGATGCAGAAGTTGCTAATATTTTGGCTTTGAGTAGCGATCGCTAACTCAATAGACAGAATAGTTTCTGCAATAGCTTGGTTTTATGTTGCAAACTATTTTTGATGGTAAATCAGCAAGAAAAATAGTCTCTCTTAACGTATATCATCTGAAAGATAGATGTTAGTTTGAATTTTTGAGCTGAGCGTAATCTCACTCAGGGAACATACCTAGTTTTTTAGGTAAATACACTATAGAAATTAAATGTGTAATTCTGTATTAAAGAGAAAAACGCCAGTAGATATACTTAGGGTAAATACCTAGTGTATTGGGGAGATACGCTGTGGAATTCGACAGTTGCTTTTTCTATCTTGTTAATAGATAGATATTCAATTTCTTATGCAGTTAGTAGTTGAATATCTAACATCTAAATTTAGAAGGAGCTAAAGCTATGTTCGATACAGACATGCAATCTGGATTGTTTTTAGATTTATCCGACGAGCAACAACAAGTAGTTACAGGTGGTGGTTCTACAGGGGATGCACTGCGCGACAAACTTGCCACTTACTACAAAGCCGATAAGAGTTTAACCAACCTGGATGTAGCTCAACAGTCGGGTCCTGAAGGTAGCACGAATCTACAAAGCTTCAAGCACGATACTCTCGATATTAGTACCGCAGCTTATAAAGATTTCTTTGCTAAATTAGGTTAATTTATTTCGGCAATAAATCCGCAAGCTCTTTACTAGAGACAACCCAATTAGTAAGCGCTATCACTAGTTTAAATGTAGGAGATTTTCCCATGATCGCTAATAATATCAAGTCCGAATTATTTGTGGAATTGTCTGAGGAGCAGCAGCAGTTGGTTGCAGGTGGTGGCAGCTCAGGCGATGTTTTGAAAGATAAGCTGGCGACTCATTTCAAAGCTAATAACACCATAACAAATCTAGAAGTGGCTCAGGAATCGACTCCCAAGGGTAGTACGAATCTGCAAAGCTTCAAGCACGATACTATGGATGTTAATACCGCAGCTTATAAGGATTTCTTTGCCAAATTAAGCTAATTTACGCGACGTGCAACATTTGACAAAAAACTGCGATAAGGTAGAGCGTTTACCTACACAAACTACCTGAACATAGATTCCAGAGCCTCCTAAATTCTTCATTTTGCACGCTCCGATCGTCTCGTTGCACAAATAAGAACAATGCAAAGGAACAAGGCTCTGGAATCTTTTTATTAGACTTCCTACAAGGAGGCGGGCAGTTTTCTTGTTGATAGTTTTAGCTTGACTAAGTGGATAGCAATCAATAAGCGAGGTATCAAACATGTTCTTTTCCAAGAACCAATCCTCAGAATTATTTCTAGACTTATCTGAGGAGCAACAAGAGACTGTGGCTGGTGGTAAGGTGTACGAAAACAACAAGCAGTATTACATTAAAACCGAAACATCAGATGGAGGTAGTACAGACTCAGATTCTCAAAAAGGGAAACGAGACAAACCAGTGATAATAGAGCCAATTGCATGGCAATCTCCATTTGGAGTAGGGGAGCAATTGATGTTTCCCAAGATGATTATCTAGAAACTTTCTCTTTCTAACTGCCTGAATAACCTAGTTTTTCTAGGTATGGAATTTAAGTGCCGAACTAAGAGTTTGTAGCCATGGTAAGCGAAATCGATCCCAATTTTGGTGCAGTTGAAACTGATGAGTTTATCCCCCCAATCGGTTCTTTGACAACGCTCGGCGGCGGGATGGCGATCGCTATTTTTAGTGTAGGAGTGTCTCTAGCTGCCACGCTCAGCTACAACGTCACAGTCAAAGCACCTGCAAATATCCGTCCGAGTGGAGAACTACGGGTTGTTCAGGCAGCAACAGAGGGAACGATTACAAGCATTAACGTGCAAGAAAATCAAGCTGTAAAAAAAGGTGAGCCAATTGCTGAGATCGACAATTCACAACTTCAAACTAAGAAACAACAATTGCAAACCAACATTCAGCAGAGCCACTTACAATTAGTACAAATTACAGCTCAACTTAATTCCTTAGATCGTCAGATAGCTGCTGAGACAAACTTAATGCAGCGTTCTGTAGCTGCGACAGCCGCGGAACTGATGTTGCAACGTAGAGAATATCAAACTAAGGAAATTGCCACAATTGCAGAAGTACAAGCAGCTCAAGCTGCTCTAGGATTGGCACAGGAAGAGAAGCAAAGATATCTACAACTAGCAAATACAGGTGCGATCGCCCAATTGCAAGTTAAGGAAAAAGAACAAGCTTTCAAAGCAGCTAAAGCCAAACTCAAACAAGCTGAAGCCAGCCTCAATCCTAGTAATGCCACGGTGATTATAGCTAACGAGCAGATCGCTCAAGCCAAAGCCAGAGGACTTGCAACTGTAGCTGCATTAAACAGAGAGCGCGAAAACCTGATCGTTAACAAAATTGCCCTGCAAAATCAACAAGAGCGGGATACAAAAGAACTACAACAAACTGGCTTGGAACTGAGGAAGACATTTATTCTTGCCCCTACAGATGGCACAATTCTCAAGCTAGAACTGCGTAACCCAGGACAGGTGGTAGGCATGGGGGATGCGATCGCCCAAATTGCTCCCCGTGACGCTTCCTTAGTGGTGAAAGCTCGTGTCGCAGAACCAGATATTAGCAAAGTCAAACCCGGGCAACAAGTTCAAATGCGTGTTTCTGCTTGTCCTTATCCCGATTACGGCACTCTCAGAGGTGTAGTTCAAGCTGTTGCTCCAGATGCAATACCCGCAGCTAGCGCGGGGTTAGGAGCGATCGCCCCGTCTATCTATGAAGTGACGATTCAGCCGGATAATGAATTTGTCAGTACAGGCGATCGCGTCTGTCGGTTGCAACCTGGGATGGAAGGTGCAGCCGATATTATTTCTCGTTCCGAAACCGTACTGCAATTCATTCTGAGAAAAGCAAGACTACTGACGGATTTGTAAATTGGTGCGTGGTGCGTGAAATACTTCTGACTTGTGTACGGGCGGGTTTAATCGTACTGCTGTTTGTTTTTTCATAGGGATCTTCAAAAAACCCGCCCCTACGACTTACGGCTTCCCAATTACCAATTACCCATTACCTATTACCTATTATGGTTAGCCTGTTTAACAAAAAATATCCATGTGTCTTACAGGCAAGCGAGGAAGATTGCGGGGCAGCTTGTCTGGCTACAATTTGCAGACATCACGGACGGGTTTTAAGTATTAATCGTTCGCGGGAAGCTGTCAGTACTGGACAGTTGGGAACGACGATGTTGGGCTTAAGGCGTGGTTCGGAGTCCTTGGGTTTCAATACTCGACCAGTTAAAGCTTCGCGAGAGGTGGTAGACCATATTAATGATGTTCCTCTACCAGCGATCGTGCATTGGCAGGGCAACCACTGGGTAGTATTGTACGGGCGACAGGGTAAGAATTACGTCATTGCCGATCCAGCTGCGGGTATTCGCTACTTAAGCAGGCGAGAATTAATGAAAGCATGGAATGGCATTATGCTTTTGCTAACTCCCGATCCTAGCTGCTTTTATAATTGGGATGAAGAAGATTCTTTAGGCGGATTTATCCGTTTTTTTCAACGGATATTACCTTATCGAGCCATACTGATTGAGGCTTTGGGCATTAATCTTGTCTTGGGTTTACTTGCCTTAGCTAGCCCATTTTTAATTCAAATTCTCACAGATGATGTTCTAGTACGGGGAGATGTTCAACTGCTAAGTGTTGTTATAGCTGCTGTGGTAGTTACAACTCTGTTTAGTAGTACGATGCAACTATTACAAACTACACTGATTGCTCATTTTAGTCAAAAGTTGCAGTTAGGATTAGTCTTGGAATTTGGACGCAAACTTTTGCATCTACCTTTAGATTATTTTGAAACTCGCCGTAGTGGAGAAATTGTCAGTCGCTTGCGAGATATTACTGAAATCAATCAGTTGGTTTCGCAAATTGTTGCCTATCTACCCAGTCAGTTTTTTGTTGCCCTAGTTTCGTTTGGCTTCATGCTGTTTTATAGCTGGAAGCTGACTTGTGCGGTGATGGCGATCGCCACAATTATGATTTTATCAACGCTACCGTTTTTACCAGTTCTACGGCAGAAAACGCGCAGCCTTCTCGTTTTATCGGCAGAAAATCAGGGTGTTTTGGTAGAAACTTTTAAAGGCGCGATGGTGATGAAGACTACAGCGGCTACACCCCAATTTTGGGATGAATTTCAAAGTCGTTTTGGTCGGTTAGCACATTTGACTTTTAGTACAATTAAAATTGGCATTATTAACGGTGTTTTCACTCAAACGTTAAGTAGTCTTGGTGGCATCGCTTTACTGGGATTCGGTAGCATTTTGGTAATTAATAAGGAACTCAGCATCGGGCAAATGCTAGCGTTTAACACGATGCAGATTAATGTTGTTGGTTTAATTAACTCTCTAGTTGGTTTAACAGACGAATATTTTCGTTCTCAAACAGCAGTCAATCGTCTTTTAGAAGTAATTGATGCAACTCCAGAAGCGGTTGGAGACATTCATAAACCCTTTGCTGAAATTTTACCAGATGCAGATATTGAGTGTACGAATCTCTACTTTCATCACGCTGGCAGAGTCGATCTACTAGAAGATTTTTCAGTCACGATTCCTGGCGGACAAGTTATTGCTTTGATCGGTCAATCTGGATGTGGTAAAAGTACTTTAGCCAAATTAATTGCAGGTTTATATGAACCCCAATCAGGAAATATTCGGATTGGGACGTATAATCTGTCAGATATCGCGATCGATTGTCTGCGTCAGCAAGTCGTATTGATTCCTCAAGAACCTCATTTTTGGAGTCGCTCAATTTTAGAAAACTTCCGTTTAGGAAATCCTCACCTTCCGTTCGAGCAAATTGTTAAAGCTTGTCAAATTGCGGATGCCGATAGTTTTATCAGTCAACTACCTAATAAATATCAAACAGTTTTAGGAGAATTTGGCGCAAATTTATCTGGAGGACAACGACAAAGATTAGCGATCGCCCGCGCTATTGTCAGCGATCCACCTATTCTTATCTTAGATGAAGCGACCTCTGGTCTCGATCCGGTGAGTGAATTTCAAGTTCTAGAGCGATTGTTAAACTACCGTAAGGGCAAAACTACAATTATTATCACCCATCGTCCGAGTGCGATCGATCGCGCTGATTGGGTGGTGCTACTCGATCGAGGAAAGTTACAAATTCAAGGTTCTTTATCAGTTTTGCGGAACAAACCTGACGAAAATTTAAGATTTTTCTTACCTTAAGTGGAGTAGATATTAATATGTCTGAGCCTAATGAAGACAAGAGCGATCGGCTGTTAGATGAGTTATCCGATCGGGAACAAGAAGCTGTAGTGGGTGGATTTGGCTGGGAAGATTTCTTTGGCTCTTTCTTTTTTCAAAAAACAGATATAGACACTTTCGCTGATGCTCAAGATAAGTTTACAGATGGCAGTTCTATTTCTCGCCGTACGAGTTACAAATTATCGCAAATTACTTTAGCGTTTACCATGCCGCTTTTTGGTGGATCTGGTAGACGTAGATCTCGTTCTAGTAGCTCTAGAATGCGAAATATATTTAATTTATTTCAATCGTTTTGGGACAACTAGTTAGCTCGAATTGGAAAATTATAATGAGATTTTTTGTATTAAGACGCAGCTTTTATCTTACTTAAAAAGCCTTAATAGTCACCACTTAACTTACTCAATATTACGATGACAAGTGGTTGTATTTATGAATCCCGCACCCCAGTCCGTTGATTTTTTTGGTTTACCTATAGAATTTGCTGAGATCGTTAGTTACTTGCAAAAGAGTTTGCAATTAAAGGAAGTCTGTCAGCAGATTTTATATCGCCGAATCATCGAACGTGTGGCACGGGAAAGAGGCTTAACAGTTGAAGCTGAGGAAATTCAAGCTGAGTTAGAGCGCCAGCGTCGCGATCGCGATTTAGAAATGGATGCCGATTTGTTAACTTGGTTGACAGATCGGCTGCTCGATCGAGAAACTTGGGAAGCTAGTATTCGCGATCGCCTGTTGGCTGAAAAATTAAATCAACGTCTTTTTTCTATAGAAGTAGAACGATTCTTTAACCAACATCCAAGTGAATTTGAACGAGTCTTACTTTATCGAATTGTTGTGTCTAGTGCAGCTGAAGCATTAGAGATTTTATATCGATTGCAAGAGGGTCAAATTAGCTTTTATGAAGCTGCACACTTCTACGATATTAGCGAACAACGGCGACTTCAATGCGGTTATGAGGGGAGAATCTATCGGTCTCAGTTACAACCAGATATAGCAGCGATCGTCTTTAGTGGTGCTGTAGGACAGGCGCTCGGTCCTCTGCAAACTGATACAGGTTATTGTTTACTATTGGTAGAAGAATTTTTTTCAGCTCAGTTAACTTCGGAAAGATTTCAAGAGATTTTGGAACGGCTATTTCAGCGGTGGTTGGCGTTGGAGTTAAGTTCGATGCTGCAAAGTAATAGTTAATGAGATATTTGTTAGTTTTAATGGAAATAAGGGGTACGATCGCATCTCCCTAATACTAGATTAAGGGAGAGCTGTTTTATTTCCTCGTACTTAGTTATATTCTCCGATTGATGTCACGCAAAGACGCAAAGACGCGAAGAAGAATGCAAAAAGTAGCTGTTAATGTGAGTCAATAAGTTTGGCGACTCTAGTAGCAGGCTGTCATGATAGGGAAAGAAGCGATCGCGCTTTCTCCTAAAGGTACTTGTCATGGCTGTGGAATACGATCTTGTGGTTATTGGTGGCGGTTCGGGTGGTTTGGTGGTGGCTGGTGTCGCCGCTGCACTTAAAGCTAAGGTAGCGTTAGTTGAAAAGCATCGCCTGGGTGGTGATTGTCTTTGGTATGGTTGCGTCCCTAGTAAGTCTTTGATCCGCGCTTCTCGCGTGGCTTATGAGGTGAAACAGGCGGGAAGATTTGGGATCTACTGTAACGATCCGCAAATTGATTTTGCTAAAGCGATCGCGCACGTCCAAAATACAATTACTACCATCGAACCTCACGATTCGCCAGAAAGGTTTGAGGGTTTGGGTGTAGAAGTGATTTTTGGTGACGGTAAGTTCGTTGACAAGAAAACTTTTGAAGTTAATAACCGCCGCCTCAAAGCCAGAAGTTTTGTCATCGCTACAGGTTCTCGTCCCGCCACGCTACCAATACCAGGACTGAAGGAAGCGGGATTTATTACTAACGAAGAAGTGTTTGAAATTACCGAACGTCCAGAGACACTCGCAATTATCGGCGGGGGACCAATCGGTTGTGAGTTAGGACAAGCATTTTCTCGATTAGGATCGAAAGTTACCATTATTGCTAGTCGCGATCGCCTCCTTCCCAAGGAAGATCCAGAAGCAGTTGAAGTTATCCACCAACAATTTAAATCTGAAGGTATTAATTTTCTCCTCAATACCAAAGCGGAAAAAATCGAAGTTGTAGATGGTAAAAAATATATTTGGGCAGGAAAAGAAAAGATTGTCGCCAACCAAATTTTAGTTGCAGCCGGACGAGCGCCAAACGTAGAATCTTTGAACTTAGATGCAGCAGGTGTAAAAGTAGGTAAAAAGGGAATTGAAGTCAATTCTAAACTGCAAACTTCCAATCCCCGTATCTACGCTTGTGGGGATGTTTTGGGCGGTTATCAATTCACCCACGTTGCTAGTTATCAAGCAAATATCGTTCTCAAAAATGCTTTGTTTTTACCAATATTTAAAGTCAGCGATCGCGTCATTCCTTGGGCAACCTTTACCGAGCCAGAATTAGCAAGGGTGGGATTGATGGAACAAGAAGCCAGGGAAAAGTATGGTAACGATATTCGAGTTGTCAAACAAGAATATGCAGATGTGGATCGCGCTCAAGCTGACGGAACGACAGCCGGATTTGCTAAGATTATTACCAAACGTAACGGGCAAATACTCGGCGCTCATTTAGTTGGTGCAGCGGCGGGCGAACTTATTCATGAGATTATATTGGCAATGTCGCATAATCTAAAACTATCTGCTCTGAGTGGAATTCACATCTATCCCACCTTATCAGAAGTGAATAGTAAGGCAGCTTTTGCTCAAACTCGCCAAAATTACGAACAAAACCACAGATTGCAGCAGATGTTATCCAGTATATTTCGCGTCATCCGTCGCTTCGGCTAAGCTATAATCGCGCTGTTTGAGGAGTGAACCCAAGCTTGTATGCACTGGCTATTGACTGGATCTTTGAGTGTAGAGAAACTGACGGTAGCGATCGCCGACTTACCTGCATCTTTGGTAGGGACGAAGATAGTGCAACTGTCCGATCTGCATTACGACGGTGTTAAGCTCTCAGAAGAGATGTTAAAGCAGGCGATCGCGGCTACGAACGAAGCCGATCCCGATCTGATCGTTTTAACTGGCGATTATGTGACCGACGATCCCAGCCCCATCCATCAGTTAGTCTTGCGACTCAAGCACCTGCAAAGTCGCTATGGAGTTTATGCTAGCCTGGGCAATCACGATATCCATTACCCCCATTCCAAAGCCGAAGTAACTAAAGCCTTGACAAGCGTGGGTATTTGTGTATTGTGGAATGAAATTGCTTACCCATTTGGGAAAAAATTACCTTTAGTTGGACTAGCTGATTATTGGTCGCGGGAGTTTGATGCTAAATCAGTGATGAAACAGCTAGACCCGCAAATCCCTCGAATTGTCTTATCTCACAATCCAGACACAGCCGTACCGTTAAAAAAATGGCGCGTCGATTTACAATTATCCGGTCATACTCATGGGGGTCAGTTTGCCTTACCTGGTATTGGTCCCGCGATTACCTGGTATCAAGATTTGCGCCGCAGTCTGCCTAAAAATATGCGGCGTTGGATGCCATTTATGCAAGCTGAGTGTGCTAAAGTCGTGCGTCACTGGGAATGGGCGCAGGGTTTTCACCAAGTTGGTGAGAACCAAATGTACGTCAATCGCGGCTTAGGAACTTATGCCCCCGGTCGATTTTTGTGTCCCCCAGAGGTGACGGTAATTACTTTGGCATCTCAATCTAATCTCGGCGATCGCCTTTGCTAGGTTGACTGACAAACAGCTTCTTTTTACCTGTTATTTGTCTCTAAATTGTCACTTTGTTGTCTCGAATAAGTCACTTTCTTTGTCTATATTTTGATTTCATGCAAACAAAGACAACAGGAGGAACTTATGAGAGGTAGCCATAGAATCGACAAATCCAAGCTAGTTGATAAAATCTATATGCTTCATCAACTCCATCAACAGAATATTGAAATGTCAGAACGATCTCCTAAAAAATATGATTCTCAAGTTAAGAGAATTCACGATATAGATGAAGACGATTTCAGGAAAGCTGCGTAACCAAAATCTCACAACCATAAGTTAACAGCAGGGGAAGAAAAACCCTGCTTTTATTTTCAGTTTTGTTTTGTTAGATGCTTCTATAGAGACGTTACGTGTAACGTCTCTACAAGAATTATGGTTCCATCGGATCTGGTAACGGTCTACCCTTGGGTTCGGGTAATCTCGGACGGCGATCGCCATATGGCATTGGGATATACTGGACGCTGGGACGACCTCCCTGCGGTTGAGGATACAATTCCATCAGGTCGTAGATCGATCTGGGCAATCCTACTGTAATTGGCAATCCCAGTTCTGTTGCTTCTTCTACGGTGATAGGGTAGTCGTGAGTGACTTGTCCCGTCGTTAGCGTCTCGACAATCTTTTCAATATTTTCCGGCGAGATTTTCTGTTTGGGAATATCGTCTTTTAACAACGTGCGGACAAAGCGCTGAACTTGAGCGATCGCTTTACGCGACAAATCAGCCATAATTAGGGTTTGATCGTCTACATCGCCGATAGGCTTATCTTCCACTACTTTGAGAATACTTGCAGCGGGAAAGTTGCCTAACTGCGGATCGACTGGTCCCAAAACAGCGTTAGCATCCATCACAATTTCATCAGCTGCTAGTGCTAGCATCGTGCCACCACTCATAGCATAGTGGGGGACAAACACCGTTACTTTAGCTGGATGGCGAATTAAGGCTCTAGCAATTTGCTCGGTTGCTAAAACTAAACCCCCAGGAGTATGCAGAATTAAATCGATGGGGACATTAGGTGGAGTGAGGCGAATTGCTCTCAAGACTTGTTCTGAGTCTTCAATCGTGATGTAACGAGAAAGGGGAATTCCCAACAAGCTAATTGACTCTTGACGGTGAATCAGCAGGATCGTACGACTATTGCGACCCCGTTCAAATTCTTGGATAGTTTTGACGCGACGAAATTCCATCTGACGACGCTGCCATACTGGTTGCAGCGAAGAAAAGAAGAGAAAAACCCAGAATAGGTCAAAAAAACTAAAGCTCATAGTGTTTATGACTTTTAAATTAGAGTTACCCTCCCTATTGTTTCAATTTCTCACAAATTGCAAGTCTATCTGAGGAACTATGGTGTTGTGTAAGAGCGCACAACTGTGCGTTCTTACATCTCCTTTAATAGCCGCCGCGATCGCGTTTGAGGTCGTAGATTACCTTTTCCATATACCAATCAACTGACTGGTGTGGGTTTTTCTTTTGAGCTTGAGATAAAAGGCGGTTGGCTGTTTCTCTTTCATCATGCAGCAAACTCATTAATCTTTTCTGAAGATGACGGCTACCTTGCTCGACGCGAACGGAACCTCCTACAGCAACAGGACGCGATGTCGCTGGAGATTTGAAGTGTCCGTTGTTTCTAGCGGCTAAGGCGATCGCCGCAGCGCCACCTGCTAAGCCTGCTAAAGCTAGCATCAGGTTAGGATCTATTCCTTCTTCGTTCCTGGGGTTCGAGCGGTATATTTGTGCCGTCAAAAATTCACGGTTACTTGGCTCAACTTCTCTGGTAACGGTTTGAGCGGCAATAGGCAAACTGCTGCTACTAATCTGAGCGCCAAGAATAGCAGCGATCGCAGCACTCAAATGCAACAACTTTAACATTGGATTAGTTCAACTTCCGAACTCTTTAGATGTTTCTATTCTGAGGTATAAATATGACAAGAATGTGTCAAGACAACCCGTATAAATATGTTGCAAACGACTCAATTCAATGCTGACGATTCTAGCAGGCGATCGCAATTTATCGCTACTACAAAACACCCAGTGAAGGTGCTTTGTTTCTAAAAAGTAGCTCCTGTCGCCGACAAGCGATGTACCAAAGTCAGAGGCTGTTCTAATACCTCTTCTAAAGCAGAGGAGAATAACAGTCAATTACCAATTACCAATTACCTATTTAGTCGCGTTTCACCTCGTTCGATCGCTTCTAACTGGCTCCAGAGTAGATCGCACTTGAACGCTAGGGCTTGAACTGCTCGTTCTTGAGATTCGCGGCTGCGACAATACTTCAAGACTAAATCTAAAGCATATCGGGCATCTCGCGGTGCTTGCTCCAGTCGCTTCCTAAAATAATCGAATCCGGTAGGATCGATCCAGGGATAATGTTGTTCTAGGGCAACCAAGCGCACTCGGATCGCATCTGGACCAAATAATTCTGTCAGTGAAGCAGCGACAGCCTCAATCCAAGGTCGAGTGCGACAAAAATTGACGTAAGCATCGACAGCAAATCGTACTCCTGGGATGACGTGTTGCTCGTCTAACAACTCTTGGGGGGACAAACCAACTGCTTCACCTAATTTTAGCCACGCTTCAATTCCGCCTTCGCCCTGACTGCGTCCGTCGTGATCGATGATGCGATCGATCCATTGCCGTCGCACTTCTAAAATGGGACAGTTGGATAGGATAGCAGCATCTTTGAGTGGAATGCTTTTTTGATAGTAAAATCTATTTGCCACCCAACGACGCACCTCTTGGGGTGTCAAATCTCCATGATTCATGCGGACGTGGAAGGGGTGTAAGTGGTGGTAACGTTGGTGCTGCGATCGCAGTACCGCTTCTAATTCTGCCTGCGTCCACGCTTTTTGTTCTGACTGCATCAATTCCGGCACGGCTCTCTTTCTCCTGATGGGATCTTATAGCTCAATTGTCAAACCGTCATCACCCACTTCAATACCTGCCTTCTCGACAACTTGCCGCTCCTGAGAATTAGCCATGAGAATTGGATTGGTATTGTTGATATGAACCAAAATTTTGCGCGGGTGGCGTAGTTGCGCGAGATGCTGAATGCTGCCTTCCGCTCCTGAAAGAGGTAGGTGTCCCATCTCCCGTGCTTTGCGATTGGCAATGCCCAAATTTACCAACTCGTCATCTTGCCAACACGTCCCATCAATCAGAATGCAATCGCTAGATTCAAACCGTTCTAATACGGTGTCATCTAACTGAGCTAAACCTGGGGCATATGTCATCACTTTGCCACTGGCGCGAAACGTAAAACCTACAACCCACACTTCATCTGCTACAGCCTTGTGACGCATGTATTTTGGTGGTTTGGCAGCCAGAGGAAACGCCTCTACTTCTAGTTGATTTGCTGCATCCAGTCCCAGGTTTATCGGTATGCCAGGTTCGAGTAACGACCATTTTACCCCGCAATAGCCTGCTAAAGTCGATAGTAATGGAAACCCTTCCGTCAGTGCTATACGAACTGTATCAGTGCCGTAAACACGCAGTGGTTCGGAAGATTCCCGCAACAAAATCAACCCTGTGGTGTGGTCAATTTCTGCATCTGTGAGCAGAATCCCAGCGATCGGGCTAGAGCGGATGGAAACTGGTTTGCCGTCCCGCAATAACTCAAGTTGCTGGCGCACGTCTGGGGAAGCATTGACTAAAAACCAAGGTTGGTTATTTGCCCGTACTGCAATTGAGGACTGATTGAGCCAGCATACACCTGCACTAGAGGCGCGGACTGCTTGGCAATTAGGACAGTTACAGTTCCACTGCGGCAGTCCCCCACCTGCGGCAGTCCCAAGAATTTTTACTTCCATAGCTTTAGTAGAGGCTATCAGTTATCAGTAGAGAGTGAGTAGTGAGTAGTGTAAAGAGGTTACATGTAGCCTCTTTACAAAGTTATCAGTAATTGAAAAAAGCTACCTGGGCTAATATTCCTTGGACACTAAATTGAAACTGCCCCTGAATTTGCCTACCGGATTGTAATTCTCTGCCTCCAGAAGCAAGGTTTAATTCGCGAGCAAGTATAGTTTGTAAAGCGATCGCATCTACATTGGGAAACTCAAATCGTAACTTTTTCACTGGCGATTTGGTAATCTCAATCTCAACTTCAGTAAACTCTAACTCTCTCTCGATTTCAGCTTTAACCACTATTGCTTGTACTGGTAACTGTACTTGGAGATGGGAATTTTCAGCTTGTAGCTTATCTAGTCCCACGAAGGAAAGACTTAACACTCGATTTGTGAGTGGCTCGCCAAACAGTCCAAAAGCAGCTAAGAGTAATGGTAAAGGTAGCAGAAACTTCAGCGGTAAAGCAGACAATTTTAGCAACCAATGGAACATAGATAGGGATTGGAACTGGTACTTCAAAGGAGCGATTTTGGAGCGAGTTTTTCCCAAAGGGTCAATCTGAGAATCTCACTGGTGGGGGATATGCCAATCGGTTGATATTTCCTAGTTTAAAGATAATCAGAAAATAGTTAACTCCAGAACACGCGATCGCAGGCTGGGATTATGAGAATTTTATTGGTGGAAGACGACAGCGAACAGTTGGAACCACTGCAAACTGCCTTGACTGAAGCCGGACATATTGTCGATGGTGTTGATGATGGGGCAATGGCACAATGGCTGCTGTCTCAAAAAGATTACGACTTATTGATTTTAGACTGGATGCTGCCAGAAGTAAGTGGGGTATCGCTCTGTCGTCAGTATCGACAAACGGGCAAAACGTCCCCCGTACTGATGTTGACGGCTAAAGATACAACCCCAGATAAAATTACGGGTTTAGATGCAGGGGCGGACGATTATCTGGTTAAACCGATAGATATTTTAGAACTTTTGGCACGAGTGCGGGCATTGGGGAGGCGATCGCCCATGTGGCAGGGAGATATTCTGCGGCTGGTAGATTTACAACTTCATCTTGACACCCTAGTTTTGGAACGAGATGGAATTGCTATAGAATTGGCTCCAAGGGAATTTCATTTACTAGAGTATTTTCTGCGTCATCCTAACCACGTTCTCAGCCGCGACCAAATCGAACAAGCATTATGGGAATGGGGTTCTGAGCCTGAAAGCAACGCCGTGACTGCACTGATACGACGGCTGCGTCAACGCCTGCAATTAGTCAATGCCGCCGACTGGATTGAAACCATATATGGTATGGGTTATCGCTTTAAACCTACCGTTGAGCAAGTCGTAAGTCCTAAGTCGTAAGTTAAAACTATTTCGGATCGTTAACCGCTCACCAACTAACAACTACCAATTACCAACTACCACTGTTCATGTTTAACCGCAGGTTTGCTCGTAGTCGTATTAATATTGCTCTGTGGTTTACCGTGACGATGGGTAGTATTTTAGTCGCGTTTGCAGGGGTAATCTACTACCTGACGATCTTAGATGAGTTGGAGGATCTCGATCGCCTACTTTACAAAAAAACTAGCGTCATGGCGGTGAACGCCGAGTATAACTGGCTGACAAAGCAAGTAAATTTAGAAAATGTACCGCTGGTAGGGACTAACACCCCACCCATTGGGACGGATGTTGTCTACGCGCGGTGGTACAGCTCTCAAAGGCAACTCGTACAATTTTTCGGTACGACACCCCCATCTGAGCTAACTGTATCGCCTGGATTTTCCACGTTAGAAACTGTTAACAACGACACCCACACCCAGACAGCACCTACTCCTGTCTGGCTGCGCCAAGTGACTTTGCCTGTTTACCAAAGCGAGTTGTTAATTGGTTATCTGCAAGTCGCCATTCCACTCGCACCTACACAGCAAGAGCTAGCCCAATTACGATTAGTTTTATTGCTGATAGTACCAGTGACTATAGGAATTGTCGGCTTAGCTGGTTGGCTGCTGGCAGGGTTAGCAATGCAACCGATTCGAGACAGCTACGACCAACTCCAACGCTTTACGTCTGATGCTTCCCACGAATTACGAGCGCCACTAGCAGCAGTGATGAGCAATGCTCAAGTTGGAGTGATTTCCAAATCGAGCGCTCCTTCACAACAGCGGCTGCGATTTGAGAAGATTGTCAAAGTGGCGAAGTCGATGGAGGCTTTGATCGGTCAGTTGCTATTTCTCGCAAGGCATGAAGGGCAATTAACGACTCAGTCTTTGGTAGAGGTTGACTTGACAAGCTGGCTAAAAGAATTAGCAGATAATTATACTTCTCAGATCGCAACCCAAACCACAACCCAAAATGTAAATTTTGCCATCAAATTACCTCAACATACAGTCAAGGTGAAAATCGACTCAGACTTACTGCAACAAGCAGTTGTAAATTTGTTGAGTAACGCTTTTAAGTACACGCCAGCTGGCGGGAGCGTGCAATTACGACTTTTTACCCGTTTTCATCAAGCTGTAATTCAAGTTGAGGATAGCGGTATTGGCATTCCCCAATCGGATTTACCTCGGATTTTCGATCGCTTTTATCGTGTCGATTCTAAGCGAGCGCGTAAAACAGGCGGTTTTGGATTGGGGTTAGCGATCGCCCAACAAATCGTTCGCGCTCACGGCGGTGAAATTAACGTCAAAAGCGTTTCTGGGCAGGGTTCCACTTTTCAAATTCAACTCCCGCTGGCTTAGAACACTACCGCCTAATTGTCACTCTATCTCTTGGGTGGACTGCTCGGTTACGCTTAAAGAATTACACCTAAAGATAGATAAATAAAATACATAAACCCAACCAAGTTTACTAGTTCACAATTCATGCTATATGGAGCTAAAAAATAAGTTTTATAATTTTATTAGAGTCTTTTGGTTAACAACAACTCGAATATCAAATTAAAAGACAACTTCAGCTCCTGAGCAACAACGGTCTCACACAAATGTGACGCAAAAGGTAGTGCGGTAGCGTTCGTGTCAGATTGTGCTGCCTCGGTAACGCAAATAGAGAGCTAGAAGTGTCTGCGTTTCAATCGCTCCAATTGTCTGATGAGATTCAGTCGCAGGTTGGGCAATTGGACAAGCTTCTTCAAAGGAGAAATCCCCATGAGCGATTTTTGCCCGATTAAGCGATTTGACCACCTTGAGTTCTATGTTGGGAACGCAAGGCAGGCAGCACTATTTTATTCCAAGTGTTTTGGATTCACGATCGCTGCCTATCGAGGACTAGAGACTAATAGTCGCGCCACTGCCTCATACGTACTAGAGCAAGGAGATATTCGCTTTGTTTTGAGTACGGGACTGCATCCAGAACATCCCATCTCTAAAAGCGTACTCAAACACGGCGACGGAATTGCCATTATTGCTTTAGAAGTCCCTGATGTTGTTAGCGCCTATCAAGAAACAACTCGACGAGGTGCGGTGGGAGCGATCGCCCCGACGGAAGCACAAGATAATTATGGAGTGTTACGCTACAGTGCGATTCATGCTTATGGCGATACCTTAATCGAGTTCGTCGATCGCAGTAATTATGCAGGTGTTTTTGCTCCTGGTTTTGAACCTCGGAATCTACATGCCAACCGCAAAGGAGTGGGACTGAAAACCATCGACCACGTAGTTGCAAATGTAGAACTAGGGGCAATGGAGAGGTGGACGCAGTTTTTTGCTGAGACGATGGGCTTTAACCTATTAATACATTTTGACGATCGCGCTATTTCTACTGAGTACTCAGCCTTAATGTCCAAAGTAATGCAGGACAGCACGGGTACGATTAAATTACCCATTAACGAACCAGCTTTAGGCAAGGGTAAATCTCAAATTGAAGAGTACTTGGAATATTACCACGGAGCCGGAATTCAACACGTTGCCTGCGCGACCGACAGCATCGTCGAGACAGTCACTCAGATGCGGGCAGCAGGAGTTGAGTTTCTCTCGACACCAAAAACGTACTACGAAAACTTAGAGGAGCGAGTAGGAAAAATCGAGGAGCCAATCGAGCGGCTAGCCGAGTTGGGCATCTTAGTAGATCGAGAAGAAGATGGGTATTTATTCCAAATTTTTACCCAGCCAGTACAAGACCGACCGACGCTGTTCTTTGAGGTCATTGAGCGACACGGAGCGCAAGGCTTCGGTGAGGGGAATTTCAAATCCTTGTTTGTCGCGATCGAACGCGAGCAAACGTTGAGAGGCAATTTGGCGATCGCCACGGTGTGAAACCATGACTTATTACCACTATTTGGGGAACATTCCTCACAAACGACACACTCAATTTCGTCAACTAGATGGCTCTCTGTATCACGAAGAATCGATCGGGCTTCGTGGCTTCTCAGGCGTGCAATCTTTGCTCTACCACTTGCATCCACCCACGCAAATTCAGAAAATTTGGATCGAGGGCAACGTAGAAATTCCCTACGAAGACCAAAGCCCCTTGCATCACCGCCACCTACGCACGGCAAATATGACAGTGAAAGGCGATGCTGTGGAATCGCGCATCCCCTTGATGGCAAATTCAGAGATTTGCATATCAGTCGCTTGCCCGACACGACCTATGCACTATTGGTATCGGTTCGCCTGCGGCGATGAAGTCATTTTCATCCATGACGGGAGCGGCATACTAGAAACTCAGTTTGGCAATCTCTTCTACCGACCTGGCGATTACTTGGTGATTCCCACGGGAGTTCTTTGGCGTATCCTCCCTGATGCAGCAGTCGAGCAGCGCATGTTGGTTGTAGAAGCTTACGGACACATCGAGCCACCAGCACGTTATCTCAATCGCTACGGTCAATTTCTCGAACACTCCCCCTACTGCGAGCGCGATATTCGTCCGCCAAACCAACTAATCGTCCACGACGAGGAAGGAGAATTTGAGGTTCGAGTCAAAGCTGGAAACCAGATTACTAGCTATCTCTACCACCATCATCCCTTAGATGTTGTGGGATGGGATGGGCATCTTTGGCCCTTTGCCTTCAACATCGAAGACTTTGAGCCAATTACAGGTCGGGTTCACCAACCGCCTCCAGTACATCAAACATTTGAAGCCCCCGGATTTGTTTTGTGTTCCTTCGTACCGCGTCTGTTTGATTATCACCCTTTAGCAATTCCGGCTCCATACAACCATTCCAACGTCGATTCAGATGAGGTGATTTACTACGTTGAAGGGAAATTTATGTCGCGTAAAGGAATTGAACGGGCATCGATTACCGTTCATCCCAGGGGTATTCCCCACGGTCCTCACCCAGGCATGTACGAGGGGTCAATTGGAAAAGAACGGACTGACGAACTCGCTGTGATGATCGATACCTTTCGTCCGCTGAAATTGACACAGCACGCTCTTAAATTTGAGGACAAAGACTATTCGTATAGTTGGGTTAGTCATTAGTCATTGGTCATCGATCATTCGTAACTGCTTCCTTGTCCCCCTTGTCCTCCTTGTCCTCCTTGTCCTCCTTGTCCCCTCTACTCAAAAGCTCCATTACCGTTAGGAGTAATAAATTATGACTTCTCTTTTGACAACATCTTCAAGTAGATTAACTATTTCTGCGCGGATTGAGGAACGCTTGCGCCAAGGCGAACTGACTCAGGATCGAGTAGACGAGTTTAGAGATTTTCTGGTCGAAGTCGATCGCGAATTCATGCAGCACCGCATCATTACTAATAACGCCTATACCCGTTGGTTTCGCGAGGGTAGGGCTACCGACGAAGAGCTAGTCTACTTTATTCAACAGTTTTCAGTTTTTTCTAACCAATTTTTGATTGCAGCTTTACAAAAAGTCATTAATTCAGCGACGTTGCAACAATCGCGTGCTAGCCGAGAAATTTTGCTCAACGAGCTAGGCGTAATCTATCGCAAGCTAGGACAGACAGGTAGTAGCCGCGTTACCCAGAGTGCAGAAAAAGACCGCGAAGGCGATCCTGAATTGGTCAGCACTGAGGGTACAGTAGACGGTGGAATTTGCCGTTTTCAAGCAGCTCATTTTGAGTGGCTAGTTGGTGTTGCTGAGGGGTTAGGTCTGAGCTATGCCGACATTGGTAAGCGCAAGCAGGGTAGTCCGACAACTTTGCACTTCTGCGATGAATTAATCCGCCTCTACGGTAGCGCCGATCCGCAGATCGCCGAGGGCGCTAGCTTTGCAGTCGAAAACTGGGCGGCGGCTGGCTTTTGGCAAGAACTGGAAGATGGTTTAACGCGCATCAAGCAAACGCGACACCCGCACTTGCGCCTCGCGTTTTTCACCTGGCACAACCGTGTCGAGGCGCAACACGCCGGACACACGCTGGAGGAACTGGAGGAAGTTTATTTCAAACCAGACTTCGATCGCACCAAATTTATCCAAGGTGGTCGAGAAATTCTCGATGCGATCGCTGTCTTTTGGGACGGACTGAATTCAGTGACCAGTGACCAGTGACCAGTGACCAGTTAATTCTCGACTTACGAATTACGACTTATCAATTATGGCTAGCACGCTTTCCTTTCCCTATATTGGCACGATAAGCTCGATCCGAGCGTTTGTCGAGCTTTTTCGGCTGCCATCTGGTATCCTCGCAGCTGGGGCAGGCTGTGCCACAATTTATGCTCTCGATGCCACAGTTGCACTACCGCAATACCTGCTGACGGCAATTATCTTAGTCTGCATGACCTCTGCTGCTTGCGGCATCAATGACTACTGGGATTTAGCTAAAGACCGCATCAATCATCCCGATCGCCCTTTGCCTTCCGGTCGGCTTTCGTTGCAACAAGCTTGGTGGGCTGCGGCAATTCTGTTCGGCTGTGCCGCGATCGCTGCTATCCCTTTAGGTTTGTCTCCCTTTGTCTTAGTTGCTGTCAGTACTGTTTTGCTCTGGAATTATTCGCATCTTCTATCATACAATGGTGTTTTTGGCAATCTACTTGTAGCTGCAACTATTGCGGCTTTGATTTTTCTGGGTAGTTTGGTTGCCTGCCGACCATTGGCAATGCTTTATCCAATGGGGTTTTTATTCTGCTATGCCTTGGCTAAAGAAATTGTCTGGGACGTGCATGATGCGGAAGGCGATCGCATTCAAGGGATTGTCACAGTTGCAAATCGGTGGGGAGATCGAGTGGCTTTCGCGATCGCTTGGGGTTTGCTGGGGGTGTTGATGGGTTCTATACCTGTGGCGCTTCGCCTCTTATCGATGGCACGTCCCCAGTTATTTGCCACATTCTCGGCGATCGCCTTATTGAGTCTGGGAATGGCGTTGGCGCACTACCAACAGCAACGTAGCGAGAGCGCTTACCAAAGATTTAACTTCTGGGAACGTATAGGTACAGCATTCGGAGTCATCGCCCTGTTAGGTACTGCATGAGAAGGCAGGAGGTGAACGGTGAAGCAATTATCGTTGGAGCAAATAGTAAACTGTGGAGTCGATCGACAGACAGCGATCGCAATTCTACCGCAAGTCGAGCGGTGGCTGGCTGCCTTACCTGCTGTGGAGTGTTGGCAGCAGCTAACTCGTCACATCCTCAAGCCCGATTGCCCCTTTGCATTGCACGAACTCCTTTACGAAACTACCTTCTCCGACTGGGACGCATCCCAGAAACCTGCTCCAGCTTGGTTTCCCTCTCAAGAAGAAATTGAGTCTACCAATATCGTTGCTTTAATGCATCAGTTGCAAATTGCCTCCTATCGAGAATTTCATGCTTGGTCGGTGCAGAATCGGGATCGGTTCTGGGAGATGACGATCCAACGATTGGGTATTCGTTTCCGGCAGAAGTACACTCAAATTGTCGATCTTTCGCGTGGGGTAGAATTTCCTCAATGGCTGGTAAATGCTCGTTTCAACATTGTTGAGAGCTGTTTTCAAGCGCCTGAAGATTCTCCCGCAATCTTCTTTCAACAGGACGGCGTGCTTTCCACCATGACCTATGGAGAGCTGCACGCCTTGAGCAACCGAGTTGCTAATGGGCTTGTGGACTGGGGCTTCCGTCCTGGCGATGCGATCGCGATCGCCATGCCCATGACTGCGGAATCTGTAGCGATTTACCTGGGAATTATTAAAGCTGGCTGCGTGGTGGTTTCTATCGCTGATAGTTTTGCTGCCAACGAGATCGCCATTAGATTGCGTATAACTCAGGCAAAGGCAATTTTTACCCAAGACTATATTCAGCGTGGTAGCAAACAGTTACCCCTTTATACTAAAGTTATCGATGCCGATGCCCCTAAAGCAGTCGTGCTGTCGCTCGATACTTCCGTATCTGGAACACTGCGTTCTAGCGATTTAGCTTGGCAGAAATTTCTCAGCTCAAACGAACGATTCGATGCCGTTGTCACTACACCGGAAGCTTACACTAATATCTTATTTTCCTCTGGCACTACGGGAGAACCCAAAGCTATTCCTTGGACTCAAACAACACCGCTCAAATGTGCAGTTGACGGACACTTGCACCAAGATATTCACCCTGGAGATGTCGTAGCCTGGTCAAGCAATCTAGGCTGGATGATGGGACCTTGGCTGATTTATGCCAGTTTAATTAATCGGGCAACTATTGCTCTCTACTACGACGCACCCACCGAGAGAGGATTCGGTCAATTTATTCAAGCGGCACGGGTGAATATGTTGGGGGTAGTACCAAGTCTAGTCAGCATTTGGAAAACAACTGCTTGTATGCAAGGGCTGGATTGGAGTGCGATTAAAGCATTCAGCTCGACGGGCGAATGTTCTAATCCACAGGACATGCTGTTTTTGATGTCTCTAGCAGGATACAAGCCGATTATCGAATACTGTGGTGGGACTGAGATTGGTGGAGCTTATATTACTGGCACGCTATTACAGGCTGCGGCTCCTGCAACTTTCACAACCCCTGCATTAGGATTAGATTTTATTATTCTCGAAGGCGATCGCCCTACCAACAAAGGCGAGTTATTTATTATCCCCCCTTCCATCGGGCTTTCTACCACATTACTCAACAAAGACCATCACCACGTCTATTTCGCCGATACCCCCTCTCTTCCGTCTGCTGTCAGGGCGGGTTTATCAGACCAATTCGCGAATCAACCAATCAATTCCCAAGTAAACCCGCCCCTACTCTCCCTGCGCCGTCATGGAGATTGGATCGAACATCTCCCCAATGGGTACTATCGCGCTTGCGGTCGCGTTGATGACACGATGAATTTGGGAGGCATCAAGGTCAGCGCGGTGGAAATCGAGCAAGTCCTCAATTCTGTAGCAGGAATTTATCAAACTGCCGCGATCGCTGTTTCTCCTCCAGAAGGGGGTCCTAGCCAGTTGGTCATTTTTGCGGTGGTTGCACCAGATCGACAGCAGGACAAAGCAACGCTCAAAACCCAGTTACAAAAGGCGATCGCTTCGCAGCTCAATCCCCTGTTCAAGATTTACGATCTGGCGATCGTTGATGCTTTACCTCGTACTGCCTCAAATAAAGTGATGCGCCGTGCATTGCGCGATCGCGATCGGGCTTCTAGCACAAGCGTATTTAACAAATGACTAATGACCAATGACGAATGACAACCATAACGCGCTAATCTTATGAATGACTGAGATTGCCATATGTCCAAATTCAAAGTTTTTGTGACTCGTCGCCTGCCGATCGCCTTAGATCGACTTGACCCAATTGCTGATGTCGAAGTTTGGTCGGAGCGCCAACCACCTCCTGATGACGTGTTACTGGAAAAGATCGGCGCGATCGATGGCTTGCTGTGCCTGCTTACCGACCAGATCGATCGACACTTAATAGAGGCAGGAACGTCACTCAAGGTCATTAGCCAAATGGCAGTTGGCTACGATAATATTGACATCCCAACTGCGACTGCCAGACATCTTCCCGTAGGTCACACACCTGATGTTTTGACAGATGCGACCGCAGACTTTGCTTGGACGTTGTTGATGGCAGCAGCACGGCGAGTTGTGGAGGCAGATCGGTTCGTGCGTGCGGGTCAGTGGCAAACTTGGGAACCGGACTTGTTGCTAGGAGCGAATATTGCTGGAGCCACTTTAGGTATCGTCGGTTTAGGGCGGATCGGTCAAGCCGTAGCTCGCCGTGCCAAAGGGTTTGACATGCGCATTTTGTATGCAGATCGACAGCGTTTGGACATAGAACAATCTCTCGGTGCAGAGTGCGTGACATTCGATCGCCTACTGCAAGAGTCAGATTTTGTCACGATTCACGCTCCTTTGACTGAAGATACTTACCATCTTTTTAGCCAGCCGCAATTTCAACGCATGAAGCGATCGGCAATTTTAATTAACACGGCACGAGGACAAATTGTAGACTCAGAGGCTTTGTATCAAGCACTGAAGGAGCGACAAATCGCTGCCGCAGCCTTGGATGTCACCGATCCAGAACCTATTGCGCCTCAAAGCTTGTTGCTGACGTTGGATAACCTGATGATTACACCTCATATTGCTAGTGCCAGCCGTCCGACACGAGAAAAAATGGCAAGCATGGCGATCGCCAATCTCGTTGCTGGACTTAGGGGCGATCGTCTGCCACATTGCGTTAATCCTGAAGTGTATCAATAGCGATCGCCAGAAAAAAGACAGCATTTGGATAGTGCGATCGGTATTTTCGTTTGAGGAAAAATTATGCGTGACTGGCTGGATTAGATCGATCGAGGGGAGACGTGTATCTTAAGTTAAGTTTATTGCCAATCGCCTCGGGGTGAGTGCTGAATGCAATTCGATCTACAATTCATTGAAATGTCCTAGTTTTTATAGCAAAAATCCTTTTTACAAGTGCAGATTGTCAGTTGAAATCATGTTAGCCCAGTCAATTTTATTACTTAACTGCTTGCAGTAGTTGCATGTAAAATTAGATTTCGCTGTAATTTTATACCTTCAGGTGGATTGCAAAATTGAAACTGATGCGATCGAAGATACATCTTGAATTCGGTTGCAAACCTCCGCGATCGGCAGATATTATGTCATCGGCAGACGAATGATACATTTCTTAAAAACCCGCTGTTCTAATGAACTTAAACAAGCTAAGGCGTAAGCGAGGGATCGTTTTAACTCGTGAAGGATGGCAAAAGTTTCAGAACGCAAAACTAGAGTTAGAGTTTCATGAAAAGTATGGGGAAAAATTTACACTAGAAGAATTAAGCGGACGCACTCAATTAACAACTGCTACCCTCGCCAAAATACTAACTCGTGAAGAAGGGGTTGACAAGCGAACCCTAATTAATTTATTCGCAGCATTTAACTTAGAGCTGAATACAAGTGACTATTCACAGCCTAGCCTAGATGCAAAGCAACCAGAATGCGCGATCGCATTTACACATCAAGACTGGGGAGATGTTATTGATGTATCCATATTCTACGGACGTGCGGCAGAACTAGCCACGTTAGAGCAATGGATTATCGAAAGTCGCTGCCGAGTCGTAACGCTGTTGGGTGTGGGAGGCATTGGTAAATCTACTCTAGCTGCTAAGTTAGCAGAACAAGTTAAGGATAAATTTGAGTTTTTTCTTTGGAGATCTTTATCCAATGCTCCATCACTCAAAGATCTTCTCGATAGCTTGCTGCAATTTTTCTCCAACGAGCAACAGGTTGAAACCGCTTTGCCAGACAATAATAGTCGGAGATTGTCGCAACTAATCGATTATTTACAAAAATACAGATGTCTACTATTACTCGATAACGCTGAAACAATTATGCAATGTGGCGTTCAAACTGGGCGCTACTGTCAGGGATGTGAAGATTACGGTCAGCTTTTCAAACGGTTGGGAGAAGTTCCCCATCAAAGCTGCGTGCTGCTTACTAGTAGGGAAAAACCTAAAGAATTAGCCTTATTAGAAGGAGAAGCACTACCTGTTCGATCGCTACAACTGAGTGGTTTAAGTAAGTTAGAAGTAGAAAAAATCTTTCGCCTCAAAGGAATCTCCGGTTCTGACAAAGAATGGCAAACATTAGCCGAGCGCTATGCAGGCAATCCATTAGCATTAAAAATTATTGCTACGACTATTGGCGATATTTTTAATGGTAGCATATTAGAATTCTTGCAACAAACTACTATAGTATTTGGCGAACTACGCGAACTTTTAGAACAACAAGTTGAACGGTTATCAGATATAGAGAAAGAGTTAATCTATTGGCTAGTCATCAATCGAGAACCAGTCTCGATATTGCAATTACAAAATGATATTTTCTCTCAGTTAACATTGACAAACTTGTTAGAGGCTTTGGAGTCGTTAAGGAGGCGATCGCTAGTTGAGAAAAGTGCGGCGCTTTTCACCCTCCAGCCTGTAGTCATGGAGTATGTGACGGCTCAATTGATTGGATTGATTTGTGCAGAAATAGTCAATCAAAAGATTGTCATTCTTAGAAAGATAGCTTTATTAAAAGTACAGAGTCAAGAGCGGGTAAAAGCTGTTCAAATTAGCTGTCTGATCGAGCCGATTCTAGAAGAACTACTGACTATTTTTAGAACCAAAAGTCAGATTAAGCAACGGCTATCTCAACTTTTAGCTAAGTTAAGAATAGAATCTCCACATGAAGCGGGATATACAGCGGGCAATCTGCTCAATCTACTGTGTTATCTCCAGACAGATTTAACGAATTATGACTTTTCTCATCTGAATATTTGGCAAGCCGATCTACGCCAACGCACCTTACACAATGTAAATTTTGCCTACGCCGATCTCTCCAAATCTATATTTACTAAATCCTTTAGTAATATTTCCGCGATCGCCTTTAGTTACGATGGTAAAGTTGTGGCTGTAAGTGACGCTAGAGGCGAGATTTGCTTATGGCGAGAATTTGTCGATGGCGAACAAATTTTGACCTTGCAAGGACATACAGATTGGGTGCAAGCGATCGCCTTTTGTCCCGATCGCAAAATCATTGGTAGTGTTAGTACTGACCAGACTTTAAGATTATGGAATATTAGCACTGGTGAATGTCTGAGAACTTGGCAAGGGCATTCTGAAAGAATACACTCAGTAGCATTTAGTCCTCAAGGTCATGCGATCGCTAGTAGTAGCGACGATCGCACGGTAAAGTTGTGGGATACCAGCACTGGTGAATGTATTAGGACAATGCAAGGACATACAGACTGGGTGTTTTCAGTCACATTTAGTCCTCAAGGTCATATCTTGGTCAGTGGTGGCAGAGATCGCACGATTCGCTGTTGGGATGTCAATACTGGTCGAATTGTGCAAACTTTACAGGGGCATACTGATTGTATCCGCACAGTTGCTTTCTGTCCTGATGGACAAACTTTTGCCAGTAGCAGCGACGATCGCACGGTGAAAATTTGGGATGTTAGTACTGGGAAATGTTGCCAAACCTTGCACGGACATACGGGTTGGGTGTTGTCAGTATGCTATAGCCCAGATGGACAAATTCTTGCTAGCAGTAGTAGCGATCGCACCATTAGATTGTGGCGTGCTGTCACTGGTGAGTGTATCAAAGTTTTGTCAGGACATACTGGAGCAATTCAGTCAACTACTTTTAGCCCCGATGGTAACACTCTAGCCAGTAGCTGTGACGGTCAAACAGCTATGTTATGGGATGTTAGTACTGGAGAAGCCTTGAGAACTGCACGAGGATATCACGACGGTGTATGGTCGGTAGTCTTTAGTCCCGATGGTAAAACTATAGCGACTAGCGACAATAACCAGAAGGTGAAGTTGTGGGATACTAGCACTGGTCAATGTCGCAAAGCTTTGCAAGGACATACGGGTTGGATCAGAACAGTTACCTTTAGTCCCGATGGACAAACTTTTGCTAGTGGTTGTGACGATCGCACAGTAAAAATTTGGCATACCAGCAATGGGCAATGCTGCCAAACTTTGGAAGGTCATGCTAGTTGGGTGAAATCAATTACCTTCAATCCTCAAGGAAACGTTTTAGCTAGTGGTAGTGACGATCGCACAGTGCGACTCTGGAATCTTAGCACTGGACAATGCGTGAATGTTTTGGAACATACTCATGGAGTGTGGTCTGTTGCCTTTAGTCCTCAAGGTAAAATCTTAGCCACTGGCTGCGACGACCAAAAATTATGGTTGTGGGATTGTAGCAGTGGCGAATGCGACAAGATTCTCCAAGGTCACGCGGGTTGGATATTGTCAGTGATTTTCTTACCGATCCCCCCAACCCCCCTTGAAAAGGAGGGCGAAGAGGGAATCTTGGCTAGTGGCAGTAAAGATAAAACCGTGAGATTATGGGATGTTAGCACTGGTCAGTGTCTCAAAATTTTAGAGGGACATACAGGTTGGGTAACATCAGTTGCCTGCTCTGCGCAAGCACCTGTGGCAAATAGTCGAGATAGCCCAAATCTGTTGGCTAGTGGTAGCACTGACGCAACGGTCAAATTGTGGAATGTTAGCACTGGTCAGTGTGTCAAAACTTTTCAGGGACACACTCACTGGATTCGGTCAGTTGCTTTCTGCCCTCAAGGTAAAATTCTGGCTAGTAGTAGCGAAGACGAAACAGTTAAGCTGTGGGATATTTCGACTGGTGAGTGCATCAGAACTCTTAGAAGTAAAAAGCCTTATGAAGGCATGAATGTTACTGGCGTTACAGGTTTAACAGTAGCAGCGATCGCCTCTTTAAAAGCTTTAGGCGCAGTTGAGCATCCAGAAGAATAGTCACTAGGGGGTGAGTGAAGCATGGATAACTCGGCACTTGTCTCCCTAGTTAATCTTTGCTTTACTTAAAAACCCAAATTTGTCTACTACCCGTAAATAGATTTTTCTCAAAAAATACATTAGAATTACTGAGAAAAAGTCTCTAAAAATCCGAACCTTGGTGCAAATAGACCTATCTGCATCGATTTTCGGAAATTTATCTGGGCGCAGCTCGTCTAAATCTAACCAAACAGCAGCAAATTCCAGTAGGGCTAAGGGTATAAAAAAACACTTGATTTGTCTATGGACTTGCTAAAACCAAAACGCAGTCGAGGTGTTATTCTCACTCGTGAAGGATGGCAAAAGTTTCAGCAAGCAAAACTCGCTCTAGAAATCTTGGAGAAGGCTGGCAACAAGTTCACGCTGGAAGAATTAAGCGATCGCACGGGTTTAACGACTGTCACTCTGGGAAGGGTCATGAGTTGTAAAGAAGCAGTTGACAAGCGCACGCTTGTCAGCTTGTTTATGTCATTTAATCTAGAGTTGCAAAAAAGTGACTATGTTAACCCAAATCAAAATTTGGAGGAGCCGCTAGAAGTTCGGGTTACTCCTAAGCGACAAGATCTCAAAGAAGCAATTTGCGTTTCAGTATTCTACGGGCGTATAGAAGAAATTGCCAAGTTGGAGCAATGGGTGCTAGAAGATCGCTGCCGAGTAGTGGCGTTATTGGGCATGGGGGGAATCGGTAAAACTTCTCTGGCTGTCAAGCTGGCAACACAAATTCAGGATCGGTTTGAATACGTTCGGTGGATTTCGCTACGAGACGCGCCACCTGTCGAGACTGTTTTGGCTCAAGCGATCCAATTTTTATCTGATGAGCAAGAAATAGATTTATCAGAAAGCATTGGTGAGAGAATATCGCGATTGCTTTTCTACTTGCGATCGTCTCGCTGTTTGCTGATTCTCGACAATGCGGAGTCGATTTTGTGCAGTGGTAGTCGAGCCGGACAATATCAGGAAGGATATGAAGGTTATGGAGAACTGTTAAAAAGAGCAGGAGAAACTCCCCACAATAGCTGCTTGCTTTTGACAAGTCGAGAAAAACCTAAAGATTTAGTCCCGCTTGAAGGCAAAAAATTGCTCGTGCGATCGCTTCCATTGAATGGTCTAAAGGCGACGGATGGTGAGAAAATTTTTAAAATAAAGGGGGTTTCTGGAGCAAGCGAAGAATTAGAAGTACTGGTCGATCGCTATGCAGGGAATGCTTTAGCATTAAAAATAGTGGCGACGACGATTCAAGATGTCTTCGATGGTAGTGTTTCGGAGTTTTTGAAACATAATACCGTAGTTTTTGGCGATATTCACGAACTTTTAGAGCAGCAGTTTGAGCGGTTAATAGATTTAGAACAGGCGATCGTCTACTGGCTGGCGATTAACCGAGAACCAGTTTCACTGTCAGAATTGCGATCGGATTTTGTCACGCCAGTACCGCAAGCAAAATTTATAGAAGCTGTAGAATCTCTGTCACGGCGAAGTTTAGTTGAAAAAACTGAGGCGCTTTTCACCCTCCAGCCTGTTGTCATAGAATATGTGACCGAGCGATTGGTGGCTCAGGTTTGTTTGGAAATTTGTAGTGAAAAAATTGCCTTTTTCAATTCCTATGCCTTGATGAAGGCTCAAGGCAAAGACTACGTTAAGGATACTCAAATTCGCTTAATTCTTAAGCCAGTTAGCGATCGCCTGTTGAGTATCTTGAGAACGAAAAAGAGTTTAGAAAAGCAGCTCAATAAAATTAGAGTAACGCTGCAAGAGCGCTATCCGTTAGAACCAGGGTACGCAGCAGGAAATATTCTCAATCTGCATTGTCATCTAGAAACTGACTTAAGCGGTTATGATTTTTCTAACCTAAGTGTCTGGCAAGCAGACTTGCGGAATGTAAAATTACACGATGTCAATTTCCAAAATGCCGACTTAGCTAAATCTGCTTTTGCTGAAACCTTCGGTGGTGTTTTATCAGTAGCCTTTAGCCCTGATGGTAAACTATTGGCAATGGGTGATAGCAATGGCGAGATTCGCTTGTACCAAGTTGCAGATGGCAAACCAGTCCTCACCTGTCAGGCACATACTAACTGGGTTACATCACTTGCTTTTAGTCCTGATGGCAGTACCCTTGCTAGTGGTAGTAGCGACAGCAAGGTAAAGTTGTGGGAGATCGCCACAGGTCAATGCCTTCATACCTTGCAAGGACATGAGAATGAAGTGTGGTCAGTTGCATGGAGTCCAGATGGTGATATATTAGCCAGTGGCAGTGACGACTTCTCGATTCGATTGTGGAGTGTCCACAATGGTAAATGCTCTAAAATCTTCCAGGGACATACGAATCATGTAGTCTCGGTTGTCTTCAGTCCTGATAGAAAGATGCTAGCCAGTGGTAGTGCTGACAATACTATCAGGTTGTGGAATATTAACACTGGTGAATGTTTCAAAACTTTTGAGGGACACACTAATCCAATCCGGTCAATTACATTCAGTCCTAGTGGACAAACACTGGCGAGTGGCAGTGAAGACCGAACAGTAAAGTTATGGGATCTCGGCAGTGGTCAATGCCTCAAAACTTTCCAGGGACATGTTAATGGAGTATGGTCGGTTGCTTTTAATCCGCAAGGCAATCTTCTAGCCAGTGGCAGTCTCGACCAGACAGTCAAGTTGTGGGATGTCAGCACTGGTGAATGCCGCACAACCTTCCAGGGACATTCTAGTTGGGTATTTTCAGTTGCTTTCAGTCCACAGGGCGATTTCTTAGCCACTGGCAGCCGCGACCAAACAGTAAGGCTATGGAATGTTAACACGGGTTGCTGCTGCAAAACTTTCCAAGGGTATACTAATCAAATACTCTCGGTTGCCTTTTGTCCAGATGGGCAGAGTATAGCCAGTGGTAGTCACGATTCTTCAGTTCGATTGTGGGATGTCAGCACTGGTCAAACTCTGAAAACTTTTCAGGGACATTGGGCTGCTGTGCAGTCAGTTGCATGGAGTCCAAATGGTCAAACGCTAGCCAGTGGTAGTCACGATTCTTCGGTTCGATTGTGGGATGTCGGCACTGGTCAAACCTTGAAAACTTGCCAAGGACACGGGGCTGCAATCTGGTCGATTGCGTGGAGTCCTGACAGTCAGATGTTGGCAAGTAGCAGCGAGGATCGAACAATAAAGTTGTGGGATGTCAGCACTGGTCTAGTATTGAGAACTTTCCAGGGACATCATGCTGCAATTTGGTCAGTTGCCTTTAGTCCTTGTGGGAAAATGCTAGCGAGTGGCGCTTTAGATCAGACACTCAAGTTGTGGAATATCAAGACTGGTGAATGTATCAACACGTTAGAAGGGCATACGAGTTGGGTTTGGTCAGTTGCTTTTAGTCCGAATGGTGAATTACTGACGAGTACTAGTCCCGATCGAACGTTAAGGTTATGGAATGTTAGCACTGGTGAATGTAAAAGAATTTTGCAAGTAGATACAGGTTGGTTACAATTAGTTGCCTTTAGCCCAGACAGCCAGACGCTAGCTAGTTGCACTCAGGATTGTACAGTCAAGTTGTGGGATGTCAGCACCGATCGATGCAAAAAAACGTTGCAAGGACATACAGGTTGGATTTGGTCAGTCGCCTTTAGTCCTGATAATCAGATTTTAGCTAGTAGTGGTGATGATGAGACAATTAGACTGTGGGATCTAACAACAGGTGAGTGCTTAAGAATTATGAAAGCTGAAAAACCTTATGAACACATGAAGATCGCCGACGTTACAGGTTTATCAGAAGTGACTATTACTACGCTAAAAGCACTGGGGGCAGTTGATTGAATCTGAAAAATTGGGTCAATGAGTGGGAGATTTCCTCTGTTCTAATACTGTTGCTGTCAAGGGTTATTTGTGCAAATTATGTGCCTGTACAGATATGGCAATGTTTGTACATCACCATATCTAGACGTTACTTTACAATGTCTCTACAAAGAGGCTAGATAATCAGAGATATTGGCTGTTAGAGCAAGCCCGCTCCATAAAACGGGCATATAACCGAAATTTATCATTGAGGGTTGTCAAGATCGTTTGGCAATCCTTGTGGAAATTCATTGACTAAAATGCTTTCCAAATCAAACTCTGTGTCATCCAAAATTTTGAAGATGCTCTCAGTCAGGCTGCTTGTATCATAATTGCAATCCAAAGATTGCCGATCGATCGCTGTAGCTGTTAAAGTTGCCATAATTTTCTCCTTGTTATTGTTCTGAGTAGTATTGTGTTGTGGACAAGTTTTGTTTATCGGTTGATTATGCGAATAGTTGATAATCAGATTTCATTTGTGTTTAGTTTGTGCTAGTGCTTTCAAAACACGCTCCAATTCCTCATCCGATATGTAGCCTTCCTTGGGCGGGCTAAAGCACAGCAGTGCGGCTTCGTAGCAAGCTCTTGCCACCTGGACACGCTCATCAGACGTAAGCTCAGTCATCATCTCTACTGTCTCGTCTACGTGTCCCACATCGCTACCAACAGCACTATGTACCCGCAAGCAACGAGTAGCATTGGTCTTAGGTGGCAGTAAAGCCTCTACCCTTTGGATGTAATCTTCTTTGATTCCCATTGCTAAACGCTCCATTGTATAAGAATAACCAGCACAACCAATTGGATCTCTTGCCTGCACGCTTCGAGTGAAATAATCGACCAAAGTTATTGCTGCTGGGGGAACGAGTTCTCTTACCACAGCCTCAGCCTTATATCCCATAGACTGGATATCGAGCAGGGCAAGTCGGTCGTGACCCCCTTCCTCACTGGCTTTTTGTGCAGCCCACTGAGCTAAAACCATGCGTCCGGCTGAAGCGAAGCGCCAAGCGGCTTCATCCATCAATCGTGGCGTAGGTTGGCATAGATGGTAAGAACCTGCTAGTCGCCATACCCAACGTGCGCGGGTCAAAGCAGGTGGTCTGCGGCGAGTCTTCACCTGACTCCAAGCTAAGGCTATTGCTCCATCCAACAGCTTCCGAGTTTTAGCTTTGTTGCTTGCGTCAACTGACTTTTCAGTGAAGATAATGCCTTGCTTTGCAGAACTAGGTTGATGCGCCCAAGTGCGTTTAGCGGTCTTCACCACTGCTGCGTCAGCCACAAAACCTGTCGATGCATCATCAGTTGCAGATTGTTGGTTACTATGAGGCTGGCTACTATTAGATGTATACTGCCAAGAGCAGCTAGCAGTTTTCACCACCGTTGTATCAGCTACAAAACCTGCCGATTCAACACTCTTGAAAGAAGTCGTGTCACTTGGCGATGGTATAGAAATCTCAGATGTTTGTTCGCCAGCCTCAAACTGTTTGGTCATTTGCACTTCCTCGGTTTGATGTTTAGCGTTCATTGTTAGCGAACTAGCTCCAATAAAGGTTGACAAACAGCTTTAATCGTGCATTAAAAAAGTATTAGACGACTTTCCTCATCTCTAAATAGCAGATTTATTTGCGATCGTGAGGACAAGATACGTAGTGCTGCTTCTGTCGATTTCGCCTTGCCTTCTCGAATGCGTCTATCGAGAGAGGCGTTATGAATTTCAGTTTGCTAGCTTCAAGATAATTTTCCAAGCAAAGATAACAAAGTTAAGAAAAAAACTTGAATTTGTGGATGTCAACAGTAGCTCAAAGCTAAAGCTGGAAATAGTTTCAGCTCTCCAAAAGTTTACAAAAATACAAATTTTATAATTTCTTAATTTTCTTAAGTTTTAGATTGCTAGCTTAACTTGCTGAAATTTTAAAACTTTATAAAATTCACGAGGGTGAGTAGATGACGATAGTTCGACTTGCTAAGTCTTTTTGATAAGATTTGCTGATGATGTTATAGCGATCGCAACATAAGATACAATAACGCTTCAGCCACGACTTGGCGATCGCCATAAGTTAAGCAAGCAATAGAAGCAATTGCTTGAGTGTCGATAAAAAACTAAATTTAAGAACGTTAGCTAATTCTGGCGTTTACAGCAGCCAATTACTGAAATCCTTTGCCAATGGAAGTTAGAGCAACTTACAGCCAAAGGATTACCTAGAAATTTCAATTTTTTGCTTATCTTTTTTATCTTTACTTGCTAAAACCCGATCCAGATAGCACATTGGTAGTCACTGGCAATAATTTACACGCAGACAGCAAACTCTACAGTCAACCAAAGGATTGACAATTCCAACACAAATCAGCTTCTACTCCTTCTCACCTGGTAGAGGTTTTTAGGTGATGCAGCGGTTCAATTACTACAGAGACTTGCTTACCGATTATTCCAAGCCAGAATTGATTTCAAATGAGTTAGCACTAAAGCTACTCAGCGATGCAGAGATATACATTTCTCTGCGCGAGGAGATATTTCCTCAAATTACCACAAACTACAACCTAGTACAAATAGAACGGGAAAACAAAGATTGGTGGTCAACGCATTGTGAAGCTTGGCGACAAGGGCGAGGCGATATTCTAACAAGGGAGTACACCGATGGACTGGTATATCTTTGTGCGGACGGATCTTTTTACAGCAGAACCACAGCGAAACACAGAGAAGAACATTGGTGGGCAATTACTGCTCAGCCAGGTGTCACGATGAGTTGGCCCATTGTGATGTTCCATGATGAAGTCGTCTACACAGAATGGTGCTGCATAGATAACGAGAGCAGCGAAACAATTGCTAAAGGAAATGAAACCATATTACGACGCGGACACCGGGGCGGCTGCTATTTAAAATGCTCGCATCTAGATTTTTTTCGCGATGTTTATGCCCCAAGCGAACTTTTGTACTGGCTCAGACGCGAACCAGAAACTTAGTTGTTCGGATGAAAAGCTGACTCAAAGCATTGTTTCTAAGTAGTGAGGAGTAAAAAAATTTCAAATTCGATTGAACGTAGGAAAAGCCAAGAAGAAAGTTGCAGTTTCTTTAAATAATGGGTGTGATTTTATGAACTCTAATCGCTTACTTGAGAGCCAAGAATTCCACACTGTCGATATAGACTCGCTGATTGAAAATGCTAGAATGGTGGGATTTCAAAAGTTTTTGCTTCAGTCCCATCCCCTTTTGAGTAAAGTTTTTGAATTTATCGAAGCACGTTATTGCGATTCAATTAGTCTACGAGAGGTAGCTGAAGCGGTTGGTCGTTCTCCGGCGTACTTGACTGACCTTGTACGACGGGAAACTGGAAAAACTGTGCTGAGCTGGATTGTGGAACGCCGCATGGCAGAAGCACGCTGTCTATTACTTGAAACTGGTCAGTCAGTAGAGCAGATTGCTGAAGCAGTAGGTTATTTTGATAGACGGCATTTCAGTCGCTTGTTTCTCCGGTTCCACGGATTGACTCCACAAGCTTGGCGGAGAAAATATCAAAGTAGGAGCGTTCCACTTTTGCAAGTAGACCTGAAAGAGGAAAAGCCAAGCAATCTGATTGAGCAAAGAGCCAAAACTATAACTGCTGTAGAAGCTCAAAGACTACAGATTTGTATACAAGAGATTGTTGAGATTCTGTATCAGAACATAACAATTGGTCAAGAGAACTTGAATGAGGCATTTCTGTAGAAACTTGTAGATGCTATTTATTGGGGGTTGTTCAAATCATGAACCAACATCTATTTCACGATGAAATTACTCTGGCAGAACAAGCAGAAGAATTAGCAAAAAAGGCAATTAAGTTAGGATTAATCCCAAGTTTTGTTGTTCGACATTTTCCAGATAGTTGGGAATTCTATATCCCTAACGAAAAGGAATCTGCTGCTCTGACTCCAGAAGAAGCATATCTTCAGTTAAAGAAACTAACTGGAAATTTTAGCAAGTAGAGACGGAATAAATCTGCTAGTCTTCACTTCAATTGAGAACCAGAAAAAAGATAGCAGACTTGTCCCCAAAGTTTAGCCCTTGTGTTTGTATTTAGAGAGACATAAACTAATACAAAGTCACGTTCCTAACAACCAATAGACGGAAGCAGTGCGGAACGTATTGTGTATACGATCTATGTCTTTCACAATACGTTCCGCTTTTTCATATTTATGAAAATACAATTGGTCAGCCAATCGAGAGCTGAGAAAAACTAGTTTTTATTTAACCTTGTTTATTTAAGTCGCGATGACCGTAGACGGAGTACGCCTTGTTTCAATCAATCGAGTTGATGAGAAAAATGGCAAAAATTATCCAAATCGATTTCAAGCGCGATCGCTCGCAGAAGAAAACAGCTAGTAGCAGAACAGTTATGCTAGATTTTACCCAAGCGCTTGCTCAAGTTCCGGGGCTAATTCAGAAAATTTGGATGATTAATAACGAAAATACTTCAAAAGCAGGGGGTATTTATTTGTTTGAGGATGAAGCGAGTGTTTTTGATTATTTTAACGGACCAATATTTAATCGGATTATCAGCGATCCAAACTTTGAAGAGATTGTCGTTAAATCATTCGATCTTAATGAAAAATATACTTTTCTAGCCGAAGGTTCTGTTACCGATCTACTCAGAGGTTTAAGTGGTTTCAAGTCAAATAGTTTTAAAACTAGTGAAAGTATTTTGTTTCAATAAGAAACATTTTATGTTTCATGACTGTATTAGTGTAAATGCGATGGACTGAATCTGACAATTTGATTTAGTAGGAAAATTGTAACAGATGGCTCTCATATTTGCTCCTCCACAAACTCAGCGTTCTCTAAAGCTTCTTTGTTGCTATGTGAATAGCACTCGAAAAATTCAGATTCTCCGAATTGCAAATGTTTCGTATTGTCACTTTGAGCGCGTTATTTTCTCAGGTCAACGTATTTTATTTGAGGCTCCGAGAAATGCTCATTTAGAAATCCATACATGCGACATGTGCAGTGCTATTCTGTCGGATAAGATACCCTGCGATCGCCTCCGAATAGATTGACTAGCAGCGCTCTTTTGAGTAAATTTAAGTTGGATTAAAGAAGGCGATCGTAAAAATAAATGTCGCTACGACTAAATTAATGAATTCATTAAAAAAATTATAGAAATAAGTTTTTCAATATACGTATTTGTTTGCCTGCTCTCCTGTAGTTATCCATTTGGCGAGGTATTAAGCAATGTCCATGCAAGATATGGTTAAAGGTGTAGAGAAGTTCCGAATCAATTACTTTTGCTCTCACCAAGAGATGTTTGGGCGGCTAGCTCAAGGTCAAGCTCCCCAGGTACTCTTTATCACTTGCTCTGACTCTCGAATCGATCCAAATCTGATTACTCAAACTCAACCAGGCGAACTGTTTGTCATTCGCAATGTTGGTAACATCGTTCCACCTTTTGGTACTGCAAATTTTACTGAAGCAGCAGCAATTGAATATGCGATTCAGGCTTTAGGAATAAAAGATATTATTATTTGCGGTCATTCTCACTGCGGCGCTATGAAGGGGTTGTTGCAGTTAGGTAGCCTCGCTCAAGAGATGCCTTTGGTTTACGAATGGTTACACCATTATGCAGCAGCCACTCGTCGCCTAGTTCAGGATAACTATCAAGAATATGAAGGTGAGGAACTTTTAAGTCTTACCGTTAAGGAAAACGTTTTGACGCAGATAGAAAACTTAGAGACTTACCCAGTCATTCGCTCTCGACTGCGATCGGGTCAACTCTTTCTTCATGCCTGGGTTTATGAGATTGAGAGTGGAAATGTTATTGCCTACAATGCCAACTTAGGTCAATTTGTCCCGATTAAAGACCCACTACCTGTACCTGACCCCATAGCTGGCGTGCGCTCAGGTTTATCGGAGTTAATGGAGTTGTAAAATATGAGCTTTATCAAGCCTAGTAATGCTTTAGAGCAGTGCAAACGTTTGCTCAATAAGGCAAGAAACACATTTAAAGGAAAGCATCACCTGTACACTGGTGAAACGCTAAATTGGTTTCAAGTCATTTTACGGCTTGAAAGAACAGTTATTCCCGTCATTTTTCCTTGGGTACTTTTTTGTAGTGGATATGGTTTTTTTATATCATTAATTCACTACTTTGACACGGATATAGTATTTCCCGAAAGAAATGGTGTGATTACTAATGCCATTTTAAGTTTCAATGTGGGTCTAACTTTATTGTTAGTTTTTCGCACGAATACAGCTCACGATCGCTTTTGGGAAGCCCGCAAGCTTTGGGGAAGGCTAGTTAATACGGTTCGGAACTTAGCTCAGGGAATTTACATAGTTATCAAAGATAGCTCGCCTCAAGAAAAAGTAGAAAAAGAGGCGATTCTCAAACTGTTAGTTGCTTTTTCAATTGCCATGAAATTACATCTAAGAGCAGAAGCAATGGACAAGCAGCTAGCCTCATTGATGTCTGAAAATCAGTACTTCAAACTCAAAAGTGTTCGTCATTCTCCACTACAGATTGCCTTGTGGATTAGGGATTATCTGCAACATCAGTATGAACGTAATTGTGTGAATATTTATCAATTAACTGCTTTACACGCTTTGTTAGATGAGTTAATCAACATTTTGGGAGGCTGCGAACGCATTTTGAAAACACCACTACCTTTAATCTATTCCATTAAATTTAGACTACTGGTATTAATCTATTGTTTGATATTACCGCTGGAATTAGTGAAAAACTTGACTTGGTGGACTGGTTTAATTATGGCTTTTGTCAGTTTCACTTTGTTAAGTATTGAGCAAATTGGCTCAGAAATAGAAGAACCTTTTGGTTACGATGCAAACGATCTACCCTTAGATGTAATTTGCAACACTATGCTACAAAATGTTGAAGAGTTAATCGCAGTTGCTCCCAGCAGCAGTTGTTCTTGGCGAGTATAAGATTGAGAACGTTAACATTTAGTAATTCTCGATCGGCACGAAAACATAGCAATTTTAGCTATGCTGTTGCCGATCTAGAGATTGCATGTGAGCAGGCGATTGAAGAAATAGTTAGTCATTTTTGAACCAAAGGGCGAATTCCACCACCGCGAGGGATGGCAGCCTATCGGTGCAGCAAGAGTGTAATCAAGGCGATCGCATTTTTGCCATTTGCCATCTACGCGCCAACCGATGCGATCGCCGAAGCGTTCGATAACTGTATTATCCTGAGCAATAGTGGTATTAAGAGAACCACCCACGTTTTGATAAATCTGCATCTGCACGCTGAAGCCAAAGCGACCCTTGCTATAAGTTGTCCAGAGGCTATCAATTACGTGCAGTTCGTTGCAGGGAAATTGCTTCACGTCTTCAGGGGTAATAGATTCTAGTTCTCGCTGTCCTGTTATTGCCAGGATGACCCGAATAGTTTCCCAGTCCGCTTCTTGCAAATTCCCTGCTGCTAATAAATCTCGTAGCTTTTTGTATTTGTGGATATCTGCAACTAGTCGCAAATTATCCTCTGACTGAGTAACTCGTTCGCTAAGGCAAGAGAAAAGCTGGTTGAATTGCTGTAATTGCTCTTCCATCGCGGCTAAACGAGCAATGATTTCAGACTCATGTGTAGTAGACATTAGATTCCTAATTAAAGTACTTGTTTTGAGTTTCTGATAAGATAAACAAACGAGCTGCTACTTGTTTTATTGCTCTATTTCTCTATCCCTTGCAGTCTTCAGCTCTCGAAGGCATTCTTGTCCAGCACCGACAAGGAATCCTAAACTAGCACCAATCAAAGCATATTTTTTATGCAAATTTTGGTAAGACTGGCTTTCGTATTGAAGTTGATTAAAGTTACGCTGACCAATTTTGGTAGCAGCTAAACTAATAACTACGCCGACAAGAGCGGTCATAATTCCTGACAAAATAATTAGCCTGACCTTCATAGTTGTCCTATAGAGTAAATTGGATTAGTGGTGTAAGAAAAAGGAATAAAACAGATAGAAAATGGTGACAGCAAACAAGATGTGGTTAAGATAGTCGTTGAAATTCCATTTACGAAACATTACCGTTACCTCGGAATACTACCTTGACTAAATCGAATAGTTTATTCGTTTTGAGAAGAAGCTTGAAAATTGGGAAGAACCTGCTCCCTCTCGTCTTGAATCTGCGGTTGTTGAAATCCTGGCTCGCTAGGTGTACCTGATTTACCTGATTTTAAGAAACGCTCTTCTAGTTTCTTGATCGTGACGTACAGCACTGGTACTAAAAACAAGCTTAAGATTGTCGAAATGAGGTAGCCACCAAAGAGCGCTGTCCCTAAAGACCAACGACTCATTGCTCCAGCTCCTTTAGCAATTACCAGGGGCCAGAAACCGACGAGACCAGCAAAGGCAGTCATCAGAATCGGTCGCAAGCGTTCTTTAGCAGCTCGAATTGCTGCCTGGGTAATATCCATACCTGTCTCTAACGACTGGTTGGCAAATTCTACAATCAGAATTGCGTTCTTACTCGCTAGACCAATCAACATCACCAAAGCTACCTGGGCATAGATATTATTGTTAACCGCTGGCCAAACTCCACCAGCTTGAAAAATATTTGCCCGTAAGACAACTGCACCAATAGCACCCAAGATCGCCAACGGTACTGTAATCATAATGATGGTGGGATCGACGTAGCTTTCATACTGAGCGGCTAGCACCAGAAAGACCATCACAAAAGCTAAACCAAAAATAATCGGTGCAGCACCCCCAGAGGATTTTTCTTGAAAAGCAGTTCCCGTCCAGGCGTAGCCAAATCCCGGTTGCAACACTTCTTGAGCGACCTCTTCCATCGCTTGTATGGCTTGTCCTGTACTGTAGCCTGGTGCTGCTGCGCCTTGGATTTTGATCGCAGGATAGGCGTTGTAATGGCTCACAATTGGCGGATAGTTCAATCTTGTCAAGTTTACGACATTGCTCAGTTGGACGAGGTTGTTATCTTGAGAGCGTACGTACAAACGACTTATATCCTCGGGATTAGAGCGCACCGTTCCTTCTGCTTGGGCATAAACTCGATACAGCCGCCCGCCAAGAACGTATTGGTTAATGTATCGTGCGCCTAAATATGTCTGTAAGGTATTGAAAATGTCGTTAATTTCGATGTTCTGTGCCTTGGCTTGGCTGCGATCGATCGAAATTTGCATCATTGGCGTACCGAAGGTAAATTGAGTAAACACTCCCGCCAATTCTGGTCGTTTTTGGGCTGCGGCGATCGCCTTTTGAGTATTATCGATCAACGCTTCCATAGGCAGGGCAGCTTTATTTTGAATGTATAACTCAAATCCACCTGTAGAACCTAGTCCATCCACTGGCGGTGCGTTGACTGCAATTGCCCGGGCTTCTGGAACTTTTGCCTGTAACCCCTGGTTAACCTTTTGCAGAACCCCAAAAACTGACTTATCTGCACCAGGACGCTCCTCCCAGTTTTTCAACTTGACAAATAGAAGTGTCTTATTACTAGCATTTCCTTCAAACCCATAGCCAGCAGTGCCAAATGCATGTTCGACTTCGGGTAACGGCAGCATCACTTCTTCAGTAATCCGCGTCAAGAGGTCGGCACTGTAGTTTAAAGAAACTCCTGCTGGAGCTTCGACAATCGCAAACAAATAGCCCTGATCCTCTTCAGGGATAAACCCTTGCGGAGTTGTCTGATAGATCCAACCCGTCGCGATCAATCCGGCAATAAAAACAGGAATGACAAGCAGCCGAATCCGAATTAGAAATTCTACTGTCTTGGTATATCCCGTTTTGAACCAGTCAAAAACCTGATTAAACCAACGAAACAACACTCCCAAAGGTCCGTGTACTTCCTCCTGCCTTCGCAGGAGAATAGCTGACATACTAGGAGAGAAGCTCAGGGCGTTAAAGGTAGAAATGGCGATCGAGAAAGCAATAACTAGCGCAAATTGCTTATAGACAATTCCTGTCGTACCAGGGAAGAAAGTCACGGGAATAAACACCGCCATGAGTACAACTGATGTCGCGACAACTGCCCCTGTCAGTTCCCCCATAGCATCTAGGGCTGCTTGCAGTGGTTTCATTCCTTGGGCTAATTTTGCAGATATTGCCTCCACCACCACAATTCCATCATCTACTACTAAACCAGTTGCTAAGATGATGCCAAACAAAGTCAGTTGATTGAGACTAAACCCTAATACAAACGCTAAAGCCATTGCCCCAACTAGCGACACTGGAATGGCAATAGCAGGAACGATGGTAGTGCGCCAGTCTTGTAAAAAGATAAAGATGACTAAGAACACCAACGCGATCGCATCGATTAGAGTTTTGAAGGCTTCGTCGAGGGAAGCTGCCACGAATAAAGTATTATCTAAGGCAACTTCTGCTTTCAATCCAGGCGGAAAATTCTGTTCTAGCTCCGCCATTTTTTCTTTGACCAACTTAGCCGTGTTCCAAGCATTCGTACCGGGAAGTTGGTAGACTAAAAGACCGACTGCTGGCGCGCCATCGAACATAGCATTGGTGCTGTAATCTTGCGCCCCTATTTCGGCTCGACCTACATCTTTAATTCTGATCAGCGTGCCATCCGCACCGACTTTCACCACAGTGTTTTCAGCTTCTTCGGGAGTCGTGAATCGACCAGCTGCTCTCAGGGCAAATTCGTAACGCTGCTCGGAGGGAGTGGGCTGCTGACCAATTTTACCTGCTCCTACCTGAATGTTCTGTTCTGAAATGGCATCGATCGCATCCTGAGCTGTCAATTGTCTAGCGGCAAGGGCATCGGGGTCAAGCCAGATCCGCATGGCATACTTCCGTTCTCCCAAAATTACGGCGTTACCCACCCCCTCGATCCGCTTGATTTCATCGAGAATTTGGCGATCGACATAGTTACTCACGAAAACAGGATTGTATGTGAATCGATCGTTCTTATCCTTGTCGGAATAAAAGGCGTAAGCAATCGTAATCGTTGGAGATTGTTTTTGGGTGATGACACCAGTTCGGTTCACCTCTTCAGGTAACTCGGCTTGAGAAACGGCAACATTATTTTGGACAAGAACTTGAGCGGTGTTCCTGTCCATTTCCGTTGGGAAAGAGATGTTGATACTTGTATCACCATTATTCGTCGTTTGAGAGGACATATAGACGACCCGCTCTGTGCCATTGATTTGCCGCTCCAGAACGGTGGTGACGTTTTCTTCAGAGGTTTTGGCATCACTACCCAGATAGTTGGCAGTTACAGTCACCTGTTTTAGAGCCATTTCCGGCAGCTTATCTAAGGGCAGCAGGGGAATACAAATTCCGCCGATCAACAGAATAAGTACAGTGCAAACTGTAGTTAAGATCGGTCTTTTGATGAAAGTGTTAGCAATACTCAACAGCATAGTCCAGGAGTTCCTATTAATTGTTGGGACTGTGAAAGTGTTGGGACAATAGAACAGAGCTATTGCTTAGAATTTAGGATTCAGACGCTATCGGCTGAACGGGGGCGTTATCTCTTAAGTTCAAAATTTCCGTGATAGCAATCTTTTCTCCTGGCTTCACTCCATTGAGTACCTGGTAATTCTGACCTTTGATGTTTCCCAACTGTACGGGCTTTTGCCGCACGACTGTTTTGCTCCCTTGTTGCTCAACGCTATAAACAAAGCTTTGGTCGCCGATCGTAAATACGGCATCCGTAGGGATTAACACTCCCGGGCTTTGGTTCCAAATCGCTATTGCTTTGACAAATTCCCCATCACGTAAATTACCATTACGATTAGAAAAGCGAGCCTTAGCTAAGATTGCTTGATCCCCAGTGTTGACTTGAGGGTTAATAAAAGAAATACTGCCTGTGACTATGCGCTTATTTGTGTTGGGATCGATCAATTCTACAGGCAACCCTAATTTTAGTTGAGATGAGTGTTTGATCGGAACCGAGAGCCGTAGGTCTACGGAGTCGTTCTGGGTGATGTTGGTCAGAGTTTGACCAATATTAACGTAGTCTCCCACTTTGACAGGAAAATCTCCAACTACGCCTGCGATCGGTGCTAGCACTTGTTTGTACTGAAGAGAAACATTAACAGCATTTGCTTCTGCCTGAGCCTGCTTAATTTCAGTCTTCATCTGATTAGAGCTGGATTTGGCAGCTTCTACATCTTCTTCAGCAGCGTGAAGGGCTGCAACGGCTGTATTCAAATCTCTATGCGCAATATCTAATTGCTGCCTAGCTTGTACTCCTTCGTTGACTAGTCGCTCGGCTCGCTGATACTGTATCTTCTGAAGTTCTACTTCCGATGCAGCTTTAATTTTGTTAGCTTCTGCTGCTTTTAGTTGCGCTAGCGCTGTGATGCTAACTGCTCTAGCAGAGTTGACCTTAGCAGTAGCACTGGCATATTCGGCTTGAGTGCGATCGGAGCGGAGCTGTACAATTGGCGTTCCCTTGTCAACTCGATCTCCATTGGAGACGTGAATTTTGACAATCCGACCCTCAATCTCTGGTTGTAGGACAACTCTCTTGACAGCTTCTAACGTTCCGACAAATTCAGAATTATCTTGAACTGAACTAGATTTTAGTGTCTGCAACTTGACAGGAATAGCAGCAGGGGATTTGCTTGCTGTAGCAGGAAGCGTACTCGATTTGCAGCCACTAGTCAGGGTGGTAGCTAGAAGGGCTACACCTAGTAGTTTTACTGTTAGTAAAGCGTTGTATTTCATTTTAATTTTCCATTAGTATGCTTTTACTTTTTTTACTTTGACTTGATATCTTTTGCTAAATATTAAGTGGAAATAAAGTCGTAGCTTTGTTTTTGCAATGTAAATAAGAATTAAAAAAGATTAAGCAATAAAAAGTTTTTCTGTTTCAAGCAGATGAAAAAAGAATTGGAGCAATGAGGAGATCGCACTGATAGTATTGAGCCTCGTGTTTGACGGTCGATGTATACTCGCCCATTCTAAGAGTGAGGCTGCAAGGTCACTAGGGTTAATATTTCTGAGTAAGTTTGTTTTTTTTTGCTCAGTACAGAGCAAAAGCTGAAAAAATCTAGTGAAGAAAGGGTTTCACAAGTATTACCAGATTGTTTTGGCAATTGTTTAAGTAGTATTTCAACCAACAAATTGTTTGCCAAGCAGCTCTTAACAAATTCAATTGACGATCGCAGGCGATCGCTATAAATATTAATGACAAAATACAGACTTATCGGATTTAAAAGCTTCGGCTTAAGTTTGTTATAGTAGCTCGATTTGTCATACTTCTTTTGTACAAAGAATACAGACTTGCTCCGAAAGAGCAACCCTTGCGATCGGACTTGGTAATTCTTACTATCTTAGTTAATCATAAGAGCGAAATTGCCACTCCTAATTCTAAGATCTACGGACTGATCGACTGCTTAGTTTTTACTTCGTCCGCTACCGCTCAGCTTCTCGATTTCATCCCAATCTGGTACATCTTTGGAGGTCAAATGAGCCAATCAACGCTGCGAACTGCGATCGTGGGTAGTGGTTTTACTGGATTGTTTACTGCCCTTTACCTGAGTCATCTAGGCTATAAGGGTCAGATAATTTTGATCGATCGCTCCGAGCGTTTTGTTTTTAAGCCCTTGCTATTTGAATTTCTCAACGGGCAGATGGATGCAAACCAGGTTTGGCCCCAATACGAGGAACTACTTCAAGGAAGTGGCGTGACGTTCGTGCAAGACACCGTTGAACAGATTGACTTAGCCGGACGCAAGATCGAACTGGCTTCTGGCTTGCATTATACCTACACTCATCTCGTGCTTGCTGTAGGAAGCACAGTGGGATACTTTGGAACCCCGGGAGCTGAAGCATACTCTTTCCCATTTCGCAGCGGGCTGGATGTCCTCGCCCTACGTCAGCATTTACGCCAGTCTCTACAACGCGCCAGCCAAATTGAAGATTCCCAGTTGCGCCAAAAATTACTGACAATTGCTGTCATCGGTGCAGGTCCAACGGGTGTCGAACTGGCAAATACACTGGCGGATTTGTTGCCTAACTGGTATGCCACGTTGGGAGGCAATCCTCACGAGATCCGGCTAGTGTTGATGAATCGCAGTCAAAATATTCTCTCTGGTGATGTGAACGCTTGTCTGCGCGAGACTGCTTATGCTGCTCTACAGAAGCATGTCGTTCCAGTTGACCTATTGACTGGAGCTGCTGTCACTGCTCTAGATTCAGGCAAAGTAGAGTATACCCGCGCCAACCAACCTGCCATGCTTGAAGCTGAAACGATGATTTGGACAGCAGGTACAGCCATCAATCCGCTAGTCAAAAAACTCCCGATTCCCGACGAGCAGCGCGACAAGCAAGGTCGTCCCTTCGTCACGCCAGCCCTTAACCTAGTCGGCTATCCAGAAGTTTTTGCTGGAGGCGACTGCGTGACATTGCTCAAACCCGAGCCAGCTCTGGCACAGGTTGCCTATCAACAGGCGAAGGCGATCGCCCGTAACCTAGTTGCTGTTTCAGTAGGTGAGAAACCCAAGGCTAGTCGCATATTCTTGCGCGGAACGTTGATGAAACTGGGTACGCAAGAGGCTGCTGCCGAAATATTTAACAAGCACGAAGTTAAAGGTAGAATAGGTCATGCAATCCGTCAACTAACATACCTGGAGATGCTGCCTACACCAGTCCACAATTTAAAAGTTACTACTGAGTGGCTCAGCGAAGAAGTATTCCATCACGCTAAAAATTTGGTTTGATTCCACAGGAATTGTAATGAAAGTCGGAAACATTCTGCGATGACTTGCGATCGCAATAACGATTAATTACTTGAGTGTAAAGAATGCGCCCTTGCTGCAAAAATTCAACTCTTGTTATCGTATTTTGTGAGGTCTAAACTTTGAAATATTGAGATCGAGGAAATTCACTTAGAACGAAAAAAATAAGAGCAACATTATTGATGCGAGATATATACACAACAGCTCATAAATTGTGATGTGGAGGTTTTATGGTTCATAAACTACATAAAAATGATGAGTCTGTAGAAGCTCTTGTTATCGGTAGTGGTTTTGGTGGAGCCGTTGCAGCTTTACGCTTGGGACAAGCAGGCATCAATACAGTAGTGCTAGAGCGAGGTCGTCGTTGGCAAATTACGCCTGCCCAAAATACTTTTGCTACTCCTCATAATCCTGATGGTCGAGCCGCTTGGCTTAGTCCAGCAACTATATTCGGACAGCCAATCGACGTACACACAGGTGTGATGGAAACCTTAGTTGAAGATGGAATTATTGTTTTAAATGGTGCTGGAGTTGGCGGCGGGTCATTAGTTTACAACAGTATTATTTATCAACCCATTCCTGAGTTATTCCAGAAGGTTTTTCCTGGTTCGATTAGTTATGATGAAATGGATACAGTTTATTACCCTCGCGTCCATTCAATTTTACAGCCTTCGCCAATTCCTCCAGATATTTTAAATACTATTTACTATGATACGACGCGGCTATTTATTCAACATGCTACTCAAGCAGGATTCCGCAATCATCTACTAGAATTAGCCGTTGATTGGAATATAGTCCGGGAAGAAATTAACGGAACAAAAGTACAGTCTACTATTGTCGGAGACCATTGGTGGGGTATCAATAGCGGCGCTAAAAAAAGCTTGGATCGCAATTACTTATCCCAAGCAGAAAAAACTGGTTTCGTCGAAATACTTCCTCTACATGTAGCAGTAGAGATTGCTGAAACCCCTGAAGCTGGTTACCGGGTTTCATGTCATCAAATAAATGAATCAGGAGAGGTTGTCGAACAAAAATCTTTTCGCTGTCGCTATTTGTTTTTAGCAGCTGGGTCTATGGGAACTTCTAAACTTTTGGTCAAAGCTAAAGCAACAGGCTCATTACCTAGACTAAATGACTACGTTGGTAAATTTTGGAGTTCTAATGGCGATACCATTGCTACTCGTTCAAATTTACCACCTGTATCTGGTAAAGGAGGACCCGCAGGTGCAGTGTTAGAAAACTTCGATGACCTCGATCGCCCGATAGTACTGATAAATCTTGAAAATTGGGCTAGTCCTGAAGGAACGCAACAGTGTCTTGGTTTAGGTCTACCCTCACAAAGTGGAACCTTCACGTATGATGCGTCTACAGATTCTGTCAAGTTACACTATCCCCGAGAAACTCAACTCATGGTAGATACAGAAAAAACCTACAAAACTCTTGACAGTAAAAATGCCATTTCTACCAAAACACCCATGACGGAAATGAAATTTTATACTCCCACAACCACAAACCGACCCGCTCCTGAAACTGATGTCGTTATCACTGCCCATCCACTGGGGGGAGCAGTTCTAGGAAAAGCGTGCGATGACTACGGGCAAGTATCTGGTTATCGAGGACTTTATGTCGTCGATGGTGCGCTGATTCCTGGCTCTACAGGATGTACAAATCCTGCATACACGATCGCAGCTTTAGCAGAACGCTGTATGGATCGAATCATCGCAGATATTCACTAAACTGTTTGCTGCGCCCATTTACAACTGTAATACCAATGTAATACCAAGGAGTGTATTTTATCCCATGAATATTCTCATACTAATGACCAACTCAGCTACTCTCACCCTATCAACTGGAGAGAAACATGCTTCGGGATTTTGGGCTGAGGAGTTTGTCCTCCCTTATCAGATCTTTAAACAAGAGGGATATGAAGTTGATGTAGCAACCATAGGTGGTCTTACGCCAAGCGTGGATAAAACCAGCATCGATCCGAACTTCATGCCATACGTCAGACCAGCAGGATCGCAGGTAAATGATTCCGAGCAAGCCAAAGAGTTTATCAAGTTTATTGAGGCATCATCCGATCTCAAAAAACCCCTGAATTTGGATGACTTTACTAAAGCACAAGTCGCTGCCTACGATGGTATTTTCCTGAGTGGAGGTCATGGTGCGATGCAGGATATGCCGAAGTCAGATGCGATGACACAACTCTTCCGTTGGGCGATCGAGTTGGACAAGCCAATAGCAGCTGTTTGCCACGGAGGAAGCGGAATTTTAGCGCTGAGAACCCCCGAAGGTCGCTGGCCGTTTGAGGGCTACCGCATGACCTGCTTCTCCCACGAAGAAGAACTAGTGACACCAATAGCAGGGATGCTACCCTTCATACTACAGTTTGAGATAGAGCGGTTGGGTGGTATTTACGAGAAAGCCAATGTTATCTGGGGTTCGCACGTAGTAGAAGACCGCAACCTTGTCACGGGACAAAATCCTTATTCCTCTGATGCGGTAGCTAAAGCCTTTGCTAAGAAATTAAACAAAGTTAAAGTTCCAGCCTAGAAGTTGGCACACCTGAAAATAATCGGGATTGGGGGTAAAAGAGTTTGGCAAGTGCGATCGCGAGGACATCTGTATAGGCAGTATAGTTACTTGCCAAAATTCCCCAAATTAAATTAAAGTTGCATTTTTTAGGAGGAGCAGTCTTTAATGTAAGACAGTCAAACGACAAACAATACTTTTTGTGAGTCAAGTTTATGGATTTACAGCTACGTGACAAGCGGGCGCTGATTACCGGTAGTAGTAGCGGTATTGGTGAGGGCATTGCGAAGGTGCTGGCTGGGGAAGGCGCGATCGTTGTCATACACGGTCGAAAGGAAGAACAGGCGAATCGAGTAGCTCAGGAGATTAACTCAGACGGCGGAAAGGCAGTAGTTGCCATTGGGGATCTCTCCACAGATGAAGGCGCACATCAAACCGCAGACAAAGCATTGCAGTCTCTTGGCGGCGTGGATATTTTGGTCAATTGTGCGGGCATGTTTCTCAACCGAGGCTGGATGGATACTCCGACCGATGGATGGCTCCAAATGTACAACGCCAACGTAGTTTCTATGGTGCGCATGATTCGCCTTCTCGTACCCCAAATGAAGGAACTCGGCTGGGGGCGTATTATCCAGATTGCCAGCACCGAAGCGACGCAGCCATTTGCAAATATGCCCGACTACGCGGCTACCAAAGCGGCAATCCTCAATTTGACGGTGAGCCTATCCAAGGAGTTAGCACAAACGGGGGTAACAATCAACTCAATCAGCCCCGGCATTGTCCGAACTTCAGGACTTGAGAGTTTTTTCCGCGAAACCGCAGCTATCAAAGGCTGGGGTACGGACTGGGCGGAGATTGAAAAAAACGTACTCAAAGAGGTTTGGTACAACCAAGTCGGTCGTTTGGCACGGGTTGAAGACATCGCAAATCTTGTTGCTTATGTAGCAAGCCCCCTTGCAGATTTTATCAACAGTGCGAACCTCCGAGTGGACGGTGGGGGTACAAGTACTGTCAATTGAGTTAATAACTTACATTTCTAACGCGCTACGCTCTTTTCCGTACAAGTTGAATTCATCTATGGAGAAAGCCTCATGGTAATTGAAATCATTAGGTACAACATTCCTGCCGGTCAAGAAAGTGCTTTTGAATCTGCTTACGAACAGGCGCAGCAATATTTAGCAGAATCTCCTAACTGTCTGGGCTATCAGCTGGCTCATTGTGTAGAGGAACCAAATCGTTACATTCTTCGTATTGATTGGGATTCCATTGAAGGTCATATGCAGGGTTTTCGGAACAGTCCGTATTTCCCAAAGTTTTTTCAATTGGTATCTCCTTACATTAAGTCAGTTGATGAAATGCAGCATTACAAACAGACACCTATTTTCCTGAAAAAATAAAGGTCTCAGGAGTTACGCACTTGAAGTTTCCGATCTCGACGATCCCTCCTAACCTCCCTTTTTAAGGGAGGCATAAAGCCCCCGAGTTTGCAGGGGTTGGGGGATCGACTGCGGATCTCCTGTAGCTTTTTAAGAGAAGATCCGCACAGTTACTGCTAGAGTTAGCAGTGGCGCTGGATCTCCACAATCTTAGTGCCTTTTTTAAAAAACCTAGTTTTATCTATATAGGCTTCCTCCGTGCTAAACCCCATGTGGTGACTCGGAGCGATCGCGCGTTGGGTTCGATGTCTCAGCTTACACCAGAAGATACGACATCGACTCCCTAACCCAATCGCAAGAATCATTAGAGCTGAATGCAGCAATTTAACTGACAAGAAGGAGCAAAAAGCATGACAGATCGATTGTCTGGAAAAGTCGCGCTTGTTACTGGGGCTTCATCAGGTATTGGTCAGGCAACAGCACTTGCGTTTGCACGCGCTGGAGCGAAAGTCGTGGCTGCCAGCCGTCGCGATGCCGAGGGACAGGAGACCGTGCGTCGCATACAAGAGGCAGGAGGTGAAGCCCTTTTCATCAAGACTGATGTGTCAAAGGCTACTGAAGTAGAGGCGCTGGTTAATAAAACTATGGATACTTACGGTCGTTTAGACTGCGCTTGCAACAGCGCTGGTGTCATCTCGGCATCCAGTCTACTTACCGATGTATCAGAAGATGAATGGGATCGTCATATCAACGTAAACCTCAAAGGAACGTGGCTTTGTCTCAAGTACGAAATTCCAGCGATGCTCAAACAGAAGAGTGGCGCGATTGTGAACTTGGCTTCTGCTGCTAGTATTGTTGCTTTTGCGGGCTATGCCGCTTACGCTGCGACTAAAGGCGGAATCCTTGCTTTAACGCGATCGGCAGCGATAGAGTATGCCAAATCTGGTATCCGTATCAATGTCGTGAGTCCCGGTTCCATCAATACCGATATGTTGAATAGTGCCACTGAAGATATAGTTTCTCAACTAGCAGCAGCGCATCCCGTAGGACGTGTTGGCGAACCAGAGGAGGTAGCGGAAGCTGTGGTGTGGTTGTGTTCAAAAGCAGCTTCCTTCGTCACCGGACATAATATGCTGATCGATGGGGGATATAGCGTCCAGTAAGGTGAGCGAGATAGAAGCAAGCGCGATCTCGGCAAAAAATTAAGCACGATCGTCAAAGAGGAGCAGCATGGCTAACAAAATCTTAGGGACATCAGTTAAGCGACGCGAAGATCCAGAACTTTTGCGAGGGGAAGCCAAGTTTACAGCCGACATGACGCTGCCTGATATGCTACACATGGCAATTTTGCACAGCGATCGCGGTCATGCACTGATCCAAAGTATAGATACCAGTGCCGCAGAGCGAATGCCTGGGGTTGTACGGGTGATTACTGGAGCTGATACTAGTTCCATTCTGCCCCTACCGTGCATCATGAATCCTGGTGGCGCAGAATCTCGTTTTCCCTCCTACCCCTACGGACTACCCGGAGCCCAAACTGTTCTGGCTACAGATAGGGTTCGTTACATTGGCGAATTTGTGGCAGTGGTGGTAGCCTTAACCCGTCAGCAAGCCTATGATGCCCTACCAGCGATTGAGGTAAAATACGAGCCGTTACCAGTGGTCGTCAATGCAGAAGCAGCTCTTCAGCCCGATGCACCTCAACTACACGACACAGTACCGAACAATCTCAACCAGTACATCTCTCACGGGAATAAACAGGCGACGGAGCAGGCGATCGCCAACGCTGAGGTGGTTGTCAAGCAAAGAATTCGCTACCAACGAGCGATCCATAACCCCGTAGAACTCCGCGCTTCCATCGGCGATTACAACCCTGAGACTGGGGAGTACACCCTGTGGACGAATACCCAAATTCCTCATGGTAACCGCTTTCTGCTCTCTCAACTCGTGATGGGTATTCCCTACAACAAGCTGCGTGTCATCGCTCCCCATATTGGCGGTGGATTTGGTTCTAAGGGTTATCTTTACCCAGATACGGCTCTTGTACTTTTTTTATCTAAGGAGCTAGGTCAGCCTGTCAAGTGGGTTGACACGCGCCGAGGCTTAGCCCGCTCTACAGTGCAAGCTCGCGATCAAATCCAGTACGTAACTATAGCTGGGACGACAGACGGTCAGATTACTGCCCTTCATTGCACTAACTACGCTAATTTAGGAGCTTACCCAGCTACGAATGGTCCAGGCGCTCCCGCGATCCTCACAGGTTGCAGCATTACGGGAGTCTATGCGATCGCGCATCCCTTCTATGAAGTCTACTGTACGTTCACGAACCTCGTTCCCAATGGTCCGGCTCGGGGTGCTGGTCGTGCTGAGGCAATGTTCCTCATCGAGCGTATGGTCGATCTCTTCGCACAGCGTATTGGTATAGATCCTGCTGAAGTACGCCGTAAAAATATGGTTGCTGCCGATCGCTTTCCCTATAAAAACGGTTTAGGCTGGACTTATGACTCTGGCAACTATGAGGTAGCGCTCGATAAAGCTCTGGCGACGATCGATTACAACAACGTCGCACAACGGAAGGCGGAAGCTAGAACGCGCGGCAAACGTCTCGGAGTTGGAATTGGTTCATATGTAGCGATCGCAGGTGTTGGTCCTTGTCCCCTAATGGCTAGAGATATAGGTTTGAATGGGAGTACCTGGGGAAGCGCTCACATCCGCGTTCATCCAACGGGTGATATCACTCTTATTACTGGCGCACAACCTCACGGTCAGGGACAAGTGACATCTTTTTCTCAAATTATCGCTGAGGAGCTTGGTGTTGACTTAGAGCAAATTGAAGTGCTGCACTCCGATACTAAGGGTACTATCTATGCACAAGGAAGCTATGGTTCGCGCTCCTTCAGCGTGGAAGGAGCGACAGTGTACAAAGCTACCCAAAAGATCGATGAGAAAGCACGTCAAATGGCAGCCCACATCTTCAAAGTGGCAGAGTCAGAGGTGGTAGCCGATCGAGGTAAATTTTATGTTAAAGGTGCGCCCGAGCAGTTCAAAACTTTAAAGGAGATTGCGCTGGCGCTTTGGTACGCTTGGGATTTACCAGCAGGGATGGAACCTGGTTTGGAAGCGATCGCCTACTTCGATCCACCAGATTTTAATTATCCTTTCGGCACTCACATTGCCTTAGTCGAAATTGACGCACAAACTGGTCAGGTTGAAGTTGTTCGTTATGTAGCGGTAGATGACTTCGGGAATGTGGGAAACCCGATGATTGTAGATGGTCAAACACACGGTAATATCCATTTTGGGATCAGTCAAGCCCTGTTTGAGGAGGCTGTATACGATCGCGACGGACGAATTCTGACGGACGAATTTACGACATACGCGATCGCTAAAGCTTCGCAGTTACCAAAGTTTGAACTCGATCGCACTGTCACACCTACTCCTCATAACCCACTGGGAGCGAAAGGTGCAGGTGATGTCAGTATTACGGCTGTACCTCCGGCGATCGTCAACGCTGTTTGTAACGCTCTTTCCGACTTGGGGGTCACTCACATCGATATGCCTGTAACGCCGGAAAAAGTTTGGCGGGTGATGCGTGAAACCCCCAGGAATAATGACTCTTGAGGAGGGCGATCGCGAGATCGTGAGTCGTGGGTTACGGACAGAATGCTCCTCTACTCCCACTTGATTTTTTCTACTAACGCAGAACAACTGATAATGGATAAAGTCACATGATTCCAGTTCAATTTGACTACGCTGCACCTGAAACTCTGGAAGCTGCGGTAAATCTGCTAAAAGAGAACGAAGGAACAGAGATTCTTGCCGGGGGTCACAGCTTACTGAGAGAAATGAAGCTAGGTCGAGTTTCCCCCTTACTACTAGTAGATTTAGGGAAAATTCAAGGTTTGCAAGGGATTGGACTCAATCGCGATCCGAACGGTGTCGTCCAAATTGGTGTCATGACTACCTATGCCCAAACCGCTAATGCTCTCAAGGTCAAGGAAAACTATCGCGCTCTGGCTGAAGCAGCGTTGAGCATTGGAGATGCTCAGATCCGCAATTGGGGCAGAATCGGTGACATCTTTGCCTATCATGACTTAGCCTGCGATCTACCTGCCGCTGCTTTGGTTCTAGAAGCAACGTTCAACACGATTAGTCCAAGCAGTCATCGTGCGATTCCGGCTGAAGAGTTCATCAATGCCTCTTTCAATATGGGGCTGGAGCCTGGTGAAATCGTCACTTCGATCGATCTGCCACCCTATGTTACCGGAACTAATAGTGCCTACGAAAAGTTCCAGCACCCAGCCAGTGGCTATACCATTTGTGGCATTGCGACCTCGATTAGGCGATCGTCCAGCGGTATTGTGAGTAAATGCCGTGTGGCTGTTACTGGCGCTCATGCTCGTGCTATCCGTCTGCGTCAGGTCGAGGCAGCACTGGAGGGCAAAGCACCGACAACAAAAAACATTGCGGCTGCGGCTAATCTGGCGACAGAAAGCGTGTCTATCAGCCAGGAAGCTAGCAAAGAACTGAATAGCCTTTCTAACAACTACGTCTCGGCAGAGTATCGCACTCACCTAATGGGTGTGCTTACTGCTCGATCGCTCACTCGCGCTACCGAACGTGTCGAGATTCGCAGTTATATTTGATTTGCAACCGGGAAATGCGATCGCAGTCTTTTCACTATTACTTTATCATCTCTAAACCCATTTGCATCTGTAAGCAGAGAAACTAAAGTAGCTGTAGGAAAATGTCTATAAACTAGTGCCTGCAACTTACGTGCTGGGAAGACATTGATATCATTATGTTTAGGAGGTAATGTTGGAAACGAAATTCAGTAGTTTTGTAACAAATCCGTTAGTTAGTATTCTTATTAATAACTATAATTACGGTCAGTTTTTAGGAGAGGCGATTGACAGCGCCCTTAACCAAACTTATTCTAACGTTGAGGTAATTGTAGTTGATGATGGTTCTACTGATAATTCTCCTAATGTAATTTCTGGATACGGCGATCGAATTATTTCAATTTTCAAAGAAAATGGCGGACAAGCTTCTGCTTTTAATGCAGGATTTCTTGCTAGCAAAGGTGAAATTATTTGCATTTTAGACTCCGATGATGCTTTTGACCGAACGAAGGTAGAAAAAATTCTAGAAATTTTTCAACTAAATTCAGATATTGGTTGGTGTTACCACCCTCTCAAGTTGCTCGATTATAGTAAAAATACGGTTATAAGAAGCGATCCCGATGGCATTTCTAGCCACAAAGTAGACTTTAGACAACAGGTACGGCAAGGAAAATTACCATATTTTGTTCCTGCAACATCAGGACTTTGTTTTCAGCGATCGCTACTTCAACAACTCCTACCAATGCCAGTTGCTCAAAAAATCTCCTTAGGAGATCATTACATCAAATTTACAGCTTTAGCATTGTCGTCTGGATACTTTCTAAATGAGGACTTAGCTATTCAGAAGGTTCATGAGAATAATGCTTTTACCTTAGATTTTTTTCATGGTAATAAGAAACAAGTTGAAGCCAGAATTTTAACTTTAACTGCTTACTGGATGCGAAATAAATTTCCAGTTACGCTCAATTTCGCCAATAAGATTTTTGGCATTGGTCTGGGTATATATTGGCAAACAGGTGGCATTGAGCCAGGGTCTAAGTCCTCAATTGAGGAATACTTGTCTAATACTTCCGTAATAGAAAAGATTGAAATCTACTTGCGGGCATATTATCATGCAAATCCACTCTTTCTAAGCATTCGACGTTTTCGGTTGCTCCGCGATCTGCAACGAGTCAAAATAATCGCAGATGCAGAAGAACATTCGACTGCTACCACACCCATCTAACACTGTGGGATTTCTGAAACAGATTTTTCCTACACTAATGAAGCAATTATCTTAGATGATCGACGAGTGAAGCGATCGCTCGTTGTATCACTTCATTCAACAAACCAGAGATTTTTGACTATTTAGATTCTTTGAGTATTTTTCTCGAAAACACTAATCTTTTGGTGGATGAGCGGTGAGCCAGTGCCTACAGTACACTTCATTAATCATACCTACATTTCACCGATATGGAAGACACTTTGTTCAACCGTACTTTTCGGGACAGCCAGGGCGAGATTGTTATTGCTCAAAAGCCCAATTTGCCAATTCTGGTCTGGCTAGCAGCAACTTTACTCAATTTGATTCCCACAACTGGCAACATCCACACAGGGCTAGACGCACTCGCATTTGGCTCCTTGTTCACTTGGGCGTGGCTGGAACTGTTCCAAGGTGTTAACTACTTCCGGCGGGCGTTAGGATTTATCGTGCTAATAGGCGCGCTCGCCTCTAGACTTTCCTGGTCGTAACGGGTTCACGATGCCAAAACTGTAATACTTACATCGATCGCCTTCATGCTCGCATTCCGCCATTCATGTTGAGAATTGACTTGTTGTTTGCATTGAAGCTGTTCGCAGCACTCGGTTCTGGACTGGTAGCAGGAGTTTTCTTCGCCTTCTCGACTTTCGTAATGCTTGCTCTGGCTCGAATTCCGTCTGCACAGGGAATTGCTGCCATGCAATCCATCAACATTACGGTCATCAATCTGTGGTTTATGACCGCATTCCTCGGAACAGGTGCAGTTTGCATTTTTCTGGCTATTGCTGCGTTATTCAATTGGCATCAAACTGGTGCTGCCTACCTGCTTGTTGGTAGTCTGCTCTACCTTGTCGGCACTTTTCTAGTTACGATCGCCTTCAACGTACCGTTGAACGATGCACTAGCGATCGTTCAACCAGACAGTCCTGAAGGTGCAAATCTATGGAATAAATACCTGAGCGATTGGACGCTTTGGAACCACATTCGGACGATCGCGGCACTGGCAGCAGCAGCATTATTTACGCTCGCGCTGTGCGATCGCACAATGTAATATCGGGCTGTGGATCGCATTAGGTTTTAGGATAAAGCTGTAACTTTTGGGTGGCGATCTCTAGCTGCACTGGAGTGTTAACCGCTAAATAAGTGTTTGTGGGAGTCCGCGCCACGATCTCACGACCGCTAGGTGTATGGAGGACGTAGCGATATTCGCGTCCGAGGAACTGGCGATCGCGAATTAAAATTTGACTGGTAGGAACGGGGGTGAGAACGATCTCTTCTTGGCGTACCATCAGATCGACTGCATCCTGCCGATCGCAATCGCCAGTTAGGGAAACAGGGATAGTGCCGATTTCTGTCTGCCACACGTCACCTTGACGCTGAGCCGGAATTAAATTGGCTTGGGTGACAAACTCAGCAACAAACCGCGATGCTGGTTGCTGATATAGGTACTCTGGCGTATCAATTTGCTCCAGATAACCATTACACATGACTGCAACCCGATCGGCGATTGATAGCGCTTCTTCGCGATCGTGCGTCACAAGTATCGCTGATACACCCGCAGCTTTGAGGATCGCGCGCAACTCGTGCCGCAACCGCAATCGCACTTGTGCATCCAGATTGCTCAGCGGTTCGTCGAGCAAAATCAGCGCCGGACGCGGAGCAATGGCACGAGCAAGAGCAACACGCTGCTGTTGTCCGCCAGAGAGTTGATGTGGATAGCGGTTTTCCATGCCAGTCAGATTGACTAAGGCAAGTGCATCTTTCACCTGCTTGGCAGTTTTGGAGGAGCGATCTAAGCCAAATGCAATATTTTGACTGACTGTGAGATGCGGGAACAAGGCGTAGTCTTGAAACACCATCCCCACATTTCGCTGTTCTGGGGGCAACCAATGCCCGTTGCCCGATACCCGCCTCTGGGCAATGTCAATCGTGCCGTTCTGGGGCTGTTCAAATCCAGCAATTAACCGCAGGAGCGTAGTTTTGCCACAACCAGAAGGACCGAGCAGCGCTAGTAAATCGCCTGCTTGCAACGATAGGGAAACCCCACAGACGGCGGGTTGAGTCCGGCGGGAAAATTGTCGAGTGACCTGATGCAGACAGAGAAGGGGAGAGGGCATGAAACCAGAAAAGCCAGTATATAAACTTAGACTTGCCTTTATAGTGTAATGGAGTCCTGCAATATATTCTCATCAAGAATTTCATCTTGCTGGACAAATTGTTTCTGATTATCTTTTTGCTTCATTGCCCTATGCATACGCTTGACTCTCGCCGTCTTTTCAAACGTTCCTGGAATGGCTGGACGTTCTTAGTTATAGCGATCGCCCTACTGATTCTCGCTCCGATTGGAGTGGTACTCAGTAGTGTCTTGACAAACTCCGGCACGGTATGGAACCATCTCCTAGCCACAGTGCTGCCAGACTACATCAGCAGTTCTCTGTGGTTAATGCTGGGGGTTGGGCTGTGTACGGTGGTGATTGGCGTGGGGACAGCGTGGTTGGTGACAATGTGCCGATTTCCCGGACAGCGGCTATTAGAATGGGCGCTACTACTACCATTAGCTGCTCCAGCTTACGTACTGGCGTATGTATATACAGAAATGTTGGAGTTTTACGGTCCGGTGCAGTTGGCGCTGCGAGACATGTTTGGCTGGACGAGCGTGAATGACTACTGGTTTCCCACCGTTCGATCGCTAGGTGGAGCGATCGCCATTATCAGTCTCGTGCTGTATCCCTACGTTTACTTGCTCAGCCGAGTGGCATTTTTAGAGCAGTCAGTTTGTACGCTAGAAGCAAGTCGGTTGTTGGGATGCAATCCTTGGCGCAGTTTCATGCGAGTCGCATTACCGTTAGCTCGACCAGCGATTGTCGCAGGAGTATCGCTGGTGCTGATGGAAACGCTAAATGATTTTGGAACGGTGCAATATTTTGCTGTGAATACGTTTAGCGTTGGGATTTACCGCACCTGGTTTGGCATGGGCGATCGAATTGCTGCTTCACAGCTGTCGGCGTTGTTATTGGTATTTGTGCTGTTACTAATCGGGTTGGAGCGCTGGTCTCGGCAGCAAACGCGCTATCACCACACGGGACGCTATCAGCGATTGTCTGCGTTTAGGTTGCGGGGATGGCGGGCGATCGCCGCTGTCATCGTTTGTGGACTGCCGATCGTGCTGGGTTTTTTGATTCCTGCCGGACGCTTGCTGTACATGGCAACTAGCGATATTACCCACAACTTTAGCCAACGCTTTTGGGAGCTATCTCGCCATAGTTTAATCCTAGCGGCAGTAACGGCAATAGTGGCAGTCTTCGTGTCACCCATCCTAGCTTACGGTCTGCGGCTGAGCGCCAATTGGGGTATGCAGGTAGCAGTCAGAACGGCAACGGTGGGCTATGCAATTCCTGGCGCGGTGATTGCCGTGGGCGTGCTGTTTCCCATTGGGGCGATCGATAATGCGGTAGATGCTGGGATGCGATCGACTTTCGGGATTTCGACTGGCTTGTTGCTCAGCGGCACAATTATAACGCTGGTATTTGCCTATTTGGTGCGATTCTTGGCGGTTTCGTATAACACGGTTGAATCCAGCCTCAGCCGCATTAAACCCAACCTGGATGACGCGGCGCGATCGCTCGGCTGTGGCACAACTCGCACTCTGGTGCAGATTCACGCACCGTTGATGAGTGGTGGCTTACTCACGGCAGCAATTTTAGTGTTTGTCGATGTGATGAAAGAATTGCCTGCGACGCTGATCGTTCGTCCGTTTAACTTTGATACGCTGGCAGTAGAGGTCTATCGGCTGGCAGCAGATGAGCGTTTGGCAGAGGCAGCTGCACCCGCATTGGCAATTGTTGCTGTTGGGATTATTCCTGTGATTGCTTTAAGTCGGCAGATTACCCGTACTAGACCGGAGGAAATTGACTACAGGTAGTTCTTTTGACACGAGATCGTGGTATATTCCTCTCTAATGCAAAAACTTATCATTAGCAGACTATCTGCGCTCGAAAAGGCGTTTTGTTAAACGCCAGATCGTGTCTTGACTAAATAGTGCTGAATCGATTTTCGAGTAGCACGTAGTTCCCTGGTCTTAGTTAATTAATGTGGTTAGTGAGTTATGAACTTAGGTAAGGTAAAAATCTGGGTAGGTGTGGGTGCTTACGTTCTTTCAGGCGCGGTAGCGATCGCGGCAACCGATCGTGCCGTAGAAGCAGCTGCGGAAAGGGCGATCGAAATACCCGATCGCGCTTCAGTAATGCAGATAGCCCAAGGTGGCGAAGGTGGCGAAGGTGGCGAAGGTGGTAGCCCTACCAAGCCTTCTACTACTACCCCTAGCCAGGGTGGTGAAGGTAGTACCCCTGCCAAGCCTTCTACTACTACCCCTAGCCAGGGTGGTGAAGGTGGTGAAGGCGGTGAAGGCGGTGAAGGTGGTAGTCCTGCCAAGCCCCCCACTACTTTTACTCCCAGACAGGGTGGTGAAGGTAGTACCCCTGCCAAGCCTCCTGCTACTACCCCTAGCCAGGGTGGTGAAGGTGGTGAAGGCGGTGAAGCAGGAGCATCATTCAAAGATAAGCTCAGTGGTAAGCAACTGTTAAACGCCTTGCAGGATGGTGGATATGTCATTTACTTCCGACATGCCCAAACTGAAAAGGATTATGCCGACCAAGTGTCTGCAAAAATGGGAGATTGTTCGACTCAGCGGATGCTAAGTGAAGTTGGCTGGCAGCAGTCGCGAACGATCGGTCAAGCCTTTGAAGCGTTGAAGATTCCTGTGGGTCAAGTTTACTCTAGCGAGTATTGCCGTGCTTGGCAGACAGCAGATATTGCGTTTGGTCGCACTGAAAAGAGAGCAGCCTTAAATTTTCCACCTGCTGAAGATTACACCGAAGCCCAGAAAGCCCAGATGCGGACTGCGGTGATGCCATTCCTCACGACTACGCCTGCTGACGGAACCAATACGGTAGTTGTGGGTCATGACGACGTGTTTGATGCGGCAACAGGAATTTATCCAGAGCCTCAAGGTGTTGCATACATTGTGAAGCCAGATGGCAAGGGGAAGTTTGAGATCGTCGCTAATATGTTGCCTGAAGAATGGGCAAAAATGGCACAATAAATCAGTTATCAGTTATCAGTTATCAGGGCAATTGGTAATTGGTAATTGGTAATTGGTGGTTGGTGGTTGGTGGTTGGTGGTTGACAGTTGACAACTATCGGGGAGCAGGGGTCGAGAGTTGGGAAATTTTGAATTGCTCCCCTTGTCTCCCTTATCCTTTCCCTAACTCCTCACTCCTCACTCCTTCTTACAGCATTGCGATCGCCATGATTCTGTGTATTGGAAATATTCTTAACCCTACAGAGATAGAAACGACGATCGCCAAACTGGAGATGGCTGAGTTCGTGGACGGTAAAGCTACAGCTGGCTGGCACGCCCGCCAGGTCAAACACAATACCCAACTCCCCCAGGGATCGCCAGCACTGGCGATCGTGCGAGATATCATCGATGCAGCTTTACAGCGGCACGCCTTATTCCAAATGGCGGTGCGTCCCTATATCGTTCGTCCGGTAACTATCAGTCGCTACGATATCGGCATGTCTTACGGCACTCATATTGATAATGCTCTGATGTACGATCCTTTCATGCGATCGGATGTATCAATGACATTATTTCTCAGCAATCCTACCACTTACGAAGGGGGAGAACTGATAATAGAGAGTACCCAGGGAGAGGTAGCATTTAAGTTGCCGGCGGGGTCGGCGATCGTTTATCCTTCATCAACGTTGCACCGCGTGGAAGCCGTGACTCAAGGCGTGCGCCTAGCAGCAGTCACTTGGATTCAAAGTTTGGTACGCGATCCTCAGCAGCGAGAAATTTTGTTCGATCTCGATACGGCACGTCAAACGCTGTTTGAAGCCTCCGGCAAAACGCCCGTATTCGATTTAATTTCTAAAAGCCATGCCAATCTTTTGCGCCAGTGGACGGAGTTTTGAGCTAATGCAAAATTTTTTTAAAAGTCTGTACCTATTAATGACATTATTATTATTAAATCAAAATTGCGATCGCGAGAACGTAAGCTAGAAGGATTTATGAGCAAGATGACTCGTCGCACCTTTTTGGGTGCTAGTGCTGGTGCTGCGGCAACTGTGACAATCGGGACGTGGGGGCTGGGAGTGTCAGCCCAAACAGGTGGTAATCGAGTAGTCAATCTCTATTCAGCACGTCATTACGATGCAGATAGTGAAATCTATCAAGCTTTTGCAGATGCCACGGGAATTCAGGTGAACCTAATTGAAGGCGAAGCCGATCCGCTGATCGAGCGGATTAGAAGTGAGGGAGCCAATAGTCCAGCAGATGTTTTGGTGACGGTTGATGCAGGACGTTTGTGGCGAGCAGAACAAGCAGGGCTGTTTCAACCTGTCAAATCGGCGCTCCTGACCAAAGCTATTCCCAAGAACCTGCGTCATCCCGATGGTCTGTGGTTCGGCTTCTCGAAGCGGGCGCGGGTGATTATGTATGACAAAACGAAGGTAAAACCAGCAGACCTGTCCACATACGAAGACTTGACAAACTCAAAATGGCGCGGTCAGATTTTAGTGCGACCGTCCAATAATGTTTACAACCAATCCTTAGTAGGTTCGATTTTAGCGGCTAATGGCGAGTCTAAAACGGAAGCTTGGGTACGGGGGCTAGTAGCAAACTTTGCTCGTCCAGCCCAAGGGAATGATGTCGGACAAATCCAAGCCTGCGCTGCTGGAGTAGGAAGCTTAGCAATTTGCAATACTTATTACCTAGCGCGGATGGCAGCTTCAGAGAAACCAGCCGATCGCGCCGTTGCTGAAAAAATTGGCGTGTTTTTCCCCAACCAAAAGGGTCGCGGCACTCACGTCAATATTAGCGGTGGTGGATTGGTCAAGACCTCTCCCAACAAAGAAAACGCAATTAAATTCCTCGAATTTCTGGCAAGTTCTCGCGCTCAGGAAATTTTTGCCAAAAGTAATCACGAATATCCAGTTGTAGCAGGTGTAGCAGTCGATCCGATTTTGGCAAGCTACGGAAAATTTAAGGAAGATTCGCTCAATGCGGCTGTGTTTGGTCGCAATGGTGCAACAGCTCTACAAATTATGGATCGAGCTGGGTGGAAATAACGCGGGTAGCTTTGTAGGGACGCACAGCTGTGCGTCCCTACAGATCGTCTGTTTTACCAATGGCAAGCCGCTACCAATCAGTCTGTACAAAAAGAAATCTGCTTGTCGTTAACCGAAACAATTTTATCCAATCGAATTTCTGTACCATTATTCATCCTCAGAAAATCAGCTTGGTTTACAGCATAAACATCCACAATCAGACCTTCAATTTCAACTGATTCACCAGCTGCATTACGATATACAATCCGACATGATTGGCGCAAGGTTGCTAATGCTTCTAGCTCATCGTGAAACCCGCAATCAACAAGAATATATTTATCCACGATCCTTTGGTGTATGGCGTACGGTCTAAAAACTTGAGTGTTATATAGTTTCTAACAACATAGACAAGTATGTCACGCCGCTAGTTTGCTCGGTGTTACCAGAACTAGGACAACTACGAGTTTCTTTATCCCTCTGCAAATGCGTTAGGGATTGCTTTTCGCATGATAATGACCCGTTTACGTCGCTACTGAAATTCAAGCAGTTTTACAACCACCATCGGCATCACCAAGGTTTGGGCGATCGAACACCAATGGAAGTCGATCGAAAAGAATACATGACTTATGCTGCAACACGTATGTTAATTTGACCTGTCATGACAATTAACTACTAACCAACGGATTTCAACATTTCTGGTAATCTCAGAATATAAGTAAAGCAGCAGGGTCAGTGTAGTATTGGTATGAACTTTGACCAAGCACTTGAAATAACCAACAAAGTTGTGTTTGCCCAGTGGGGTAGGCATCTGAGTGACGTGGAAACTGCTATTCTCATAGGTGCTTGGCAAAGTCAGACCTACGAGCAGACGGCTGAGGCTGCGGGTTATTCTGTCAGTTACTTGACACGCGATGTCGGTCCCAAATTCTGGAAGCTCTTGAGCAAAGCTTTAGGAGAAAATGTCAGTAAAACTAACTTTCGCGCTGCCTTAGAGCGTCAGTGGCGCGAGTCGATGCATGAATCTCAGGGACAAAAAGGAAGAGAGGTGCAAAGTGCATCTATTAGCCCCAAGCCTGACTTTTTGGAATTTCCTGACGGACCAGTACCGCTTGATTCTCTGTTTTACATTGAGCGTCCGCCGATTGAAGAACTTGCCTATACCCAAATTAGCAAACCTGGAAGCTTACTGCGACTTAAAGCTCCCAGGCAGATGGGAAAAACATCCTTGATGCATAGAATTTTGGCTCATGCTAAACAGCAGGGGTTCCACACCGTGCTGTTAAGCTTGCAACGGGCAGACAATAGCATTTTCACGTCCTTAGATAAATTCTTACGCTGGTTGTGTGCGAATGTTAGTCGTCAGTTGAATTTAGAGCCGAGGCTGGATGACTATTGGGATGAGGATATTGGCAGTAAAGTTAGCTGCTCGATATATTTCCAAGAATTTTTACTGGCAGAGATTGACTCTCCAATGGTTTTGGCTTTGGATGAAGTCAATCGAATTTTCGAGTATCCTGAAATCTCTAGCGATTTCCTGCCACTGCTGCGCTCCTGGTATGAAGATGCCTCGGAATTAGAAATCTGGAAAAAACTCCGACTGGTGGTAGTTCATGCTACGGAAGCTTATATTCCTTTAGATATCAATCAATCTCCTTTTAACGTGGGATTGCCAATTAAATTACCAGAATTTAGTTTGGCGCAAGCGCAGGAGTTGGCAGTACGTCATCGTCTGGATTGGAGTAAGAGCGAGGAGGGGGTGAAAAATCTAGCTCTCTTGCTAGCAATGGTGGGGGGACATCCCTATCTGATCCGCATTGCGCTCTATCATTTGGCACGCCAGGAGGTGAGTCTAAACCAACTCCTACAAACTGCTCCTACAGTTTCTGGAGTCTATAGCGATCGCTTACGGGGTTACCTGGCTAATCTCCAAGAGCATCCCGAACTAGCGACAGCATTCAAGCGAGTCGTAACATCCAATGAACCCGTGCAATTAGAAGCGATCGCTGCCTATAAATTAGAAAGTATGGGGCTAGTCAAGCTGGAGGGAAATTTGGCAACGCCAAGCTGTGAGTTGTATCGATTGTATTTCCGCGAGCAATTAGGCTAAGCCTATGAACGCATACGAATATCAAGTTGGTGGCAGTCTCAAAATGGATGCTCCTAGCTACGTGGAGCGACAGGCTGACGCTGAACTCGATCGTGCTTTGCTCAGAGGCGAGTTTTGTTATGTCTTTAGCTGCCGACAAATGGGCAAGTCTAGCCTGCGGCTAAGAACTCGGCATCGCTTAGAAAAAAGAGGTTTTAGGTGTGCCTCAATCGACATGACGCGGATCGGCAGCGAAAATATTACTCCCGCTCAGTGGTACAAGGGTGTGATGGTCGATCTATTAAGAGGTTTCAATCTCTTTGGCAAAATCAATTTCAAAGCTTGGTGGCAAGAACGAGAAGATTTATCTCTGCTTCAGCGATTCAGCCAGTTTATCGAAGACATTTTGTTAGTCCAAATTCAGAGCGAGAAAATCTTTATTTTTGTTGATGAAATTGATAGCTTACTGGGACTTAATTTCCCAACTGAAGATTTTTTTGCCTTGATTCGAGCTTGTTACAATCAGCGAGCGGAGAATCCAGAATATAATCGCCTGACTTGGGCGCTATTTGGGGTAGCAACGCCCTCAGATTTAATTGCCGATCGCCATCGTACCCCATTTAATATTGGTAAATCTATCGACTTGCATGGCTTCGATCTATCAGAAGTACAGCCGCTAGCATCTGGGTTGGAGGATAAAGTAGCCAATCCGATATCCGTTCTCAAAGAAATCTTGGCTTGGACGGACGGACAGCCATTTCTGACTCAGAAGCTCTGTCAAATTGTTATTCACGAAAGGATGAGTGGGAGTCAGGACTTACAAAAACCTACAAGTCTAGAAGGCGGAGATCGTTTCAAGTTAGATTACCATCTGCCGATTGTTAATTATCATCTGATCCGCTTTTATTACCAATTCCCACCATTAATTTTAGAAAAACTCGTCAGAATCCACATTATTGAAAATTGGGAAGCGAAGGACGAGCCAGAGCATTTGAAGACGATCCGCGATCGCTTGCTGCGAAACGAACAGCGTGCTAGTGCTTTGCTGGGCATCTATCAGCAAATTTTACAAGGAGTTGAAATCCCCGTAGATGACTCTCAAGAGCAGATCGAGTTGTTGTTATCGGGTTTGGTTGTCAAGCACCAAGGACAATTGCAAGTCAAGAACCGCATTTATCGAGAAGTATTTAATCAAACTTGGGTAGAAAAACAATTGGCAAAACTGCGCCCCTACTCCCAGGCGTTAGATGCTTGGTTAATCTCACAAAGGCGCGACTCTTCGCGGTTGTTGCGCGGGCAAGCCTTAGTTGAGGCTCAAGCTTGGTCGCAGGGTAAAAGTTTGAGCGAATTGGATTATCAGTTTTTAGCCGCAAGCCAAGAATGCGATCGCCGAGAAGTTGAGACGCGATTGGAAGCAGAACGGACTCAAGAAATAGCAGCGCGATTGCTGCAAGAGCGAAAAGCTGCCAGATTCCAAAAGTTATTTTTAGGCACTTTATGTTTGGTCTTGGCGATCGCTTTAGGATTGGGGCTAGCAACTTTCTTTCAATACCGTTGGTGTGCGGTTGCAATATGAGTCAGAGCGATCGCCATCTGTGCGATCGCGAAATTGCGTTACAAAAATTCGCTCAAATATTAGCTGTCTGGTTGTAAATAGTTATTATTGCTAGTTTTTTTAGTTCTCTTACCAAAAAAAACTATAAATTTCGACCTGTTTTTTTAGCATTTGGTATTTTTTTAGCTGAGTTGTAGTTTGATGTTTTACAATTTTATAGAACTTATTAATTGGGTACGTACTTGGCGATCGCGACACACGAACTTTCGCTGGCGATACCCATTCATAACGATCGCTCTCATGGCGATCGCCATTGCCTGCACTAACAGCGCTGAAACAAACTTATCCTCAGTCAACGAGTCTTCAAATGAAAGTCAAGTCTTAAAAGTCTGGTGGGATAAAGGCTATACCTTGGAAGAAGATGAAGCGTTGCAGCAACTTGTGAGCCGCTGGGAGCAACAAACTGGCAACAAAGTCAAGCTTTCTTTCTATAACAACGACGAACTCTCGCAAAAAGCTCAAAGGGCAATTCAGGCGGGAAGTCCGCCCGATATCTTAATGAATGATAATGCCGATCGGGTGTTGAATCCGCGTTTGGCTTGGGAAGGCAAATTAGCAGATGTCTCCGATGCGATCGCGCCAGTGAAGCAGTTTTATCCCGATACTGTATTAGCTAGTGTTTATTTTTATAACAACCTCAAAAAACAGCGCAGCTATTATGCGATTCCGATTCATCAAGGGATACCTCATATTTTTTACTGGCGCGATCTACTCAAGTTAGCAGGACGGAGCGAGCAGGATATTCCCCAGGATTGGGATGGCTTCTGGAAGTTTTGGCAACAGATGCAGGATACTTTGCAAACTCAGCACAACCAGAAGATTCATGCAATCGGCTTTCCGATCTCAGCTGGAGTTGTAGATACCTATGAAATTTTTGAGCAAATTTTAGAAGCCTATGACGTTCAAATTCTAGATTCTCAGGGTCAACTGCGCGTTGACGATCCCAAAGTCCGCCAAGGCATTATCAAGTGTATAGATTGGTACACTCAATTTTACAAACAGGGCTATGTACCACCAGAGGCAATCAACTGGCTGAACCCAGACAATAATCGCAGCTTGCTCAATCGCCTGATCGTTATGACTCCCAACAACTCCCTCTCGATTCCTGCTGCTGTGCGCCAACAACCAGACGTTTACCGCTATAAGCTCGGCACAATCGGATATCCTAATAAACCTAGTGGCAAACCGATGCGTTATTTAGCTCTAGTTAAGCAAGCGGTTGTCCTAGCCGACTCCAAAAACCAGAAGTTAGCCAAGGACTTTCTTGCTTATTTAATCCAACCGGAGATCATCGGAAGTTTTCTCAAAGCTGCGGGAGGGCGTTTTTTGCCAGTCCATAAACTCGTTTGGAAAGACGCATATTGGACAGACACGAGCGATCCTCACATCTCCACTGCTGCCAAGCCAGTCATTCAGGAACAAACGCGCCTGATTGCTACTGCCCAAAACCCTGCCTACAGCCTAGTTCTCAAGGAAAGTATTTGGAGTAAGGCTGTTAATAAAGTTGTTGTCAATGGCGTTGCTCCCGAACAAGCCGCAGATGAAGCGATCGCCCAAATTAAGCAAATCTTCGCTCAATGGCAGTGAGTAAATAGGGAGCAGGGAGCAGTTATGACTTCTGACTTACGACTTAAACGTCGCGATCGCTTGAGATTGAGCCATCGCTACAAATTTCTAGCATTATTGCTCAGCCTTACAGTTGTTGCTTGTACTCAAAACTCTCAAGAACAAAACTCTAAAGTCAGTGTATCGCCAGCTAGCAGTTCCTCTACTGAGAGTAGAGCGTTAAATATTTGGTGGGATAAAGGCTTTACCTTGGAAGAAGATGAAGCACTGCAACGAGCTGCGAGCCGCTGGGAACAACAAACTGGCAACAAAGTCAAGCTGTCTTTCTATCCCACCGACGAGCTACTACAGAAGGCGCAAAGGGCAATTAGGGCAGGCAAGCCACCCGATATTTTAATGAGTCATCGTGCTGGGGAGGAGCTAAATCCGCGTCTGGCTTGGGAAGGCAAATTAGCAGATATCTCAGAGGCGATCGCACCAGTGAAGCAGCTCTATCCCAATTCGGCACTCCAAGCTGTTAATTTTTATAACAATACAGCTAAAAAGCGGAGCTACTATGCAGTGCCAATTTATCAGGCAACTATCCATATCTTCTACTGGCGGGACTTGCTAGAACAAGTAGGTCGGCACGAACGAGATATTCCTAAAGATTGGGATGGCTTTTGGGATTTTTGGTTGCAAGCACAGCGCGATCTGCGGGCAAAGCAAAAGCGGCAGATTTACGGTTTAGGCTTTCCTTTCTCGATGGGAGCGGTGGAAACCTACTTCTTTTTTGAACAGATTTTAGAAGCCTACGATGTCCAGATTCTCAACTCTCAAGGTCAACTGCGCGTAGACGATCCCAAAGTTCGTCAAGGCATCGTTAAATGCTTAGAGTGGTATGCCAAATTTTATCGTCAGGGCTACGTACCACCAGATGCAACTAACTGGTCAAATCCAGATAACAATCGCAGCTTGCTCAACCGCATTGCGCTGACAACGCCCAACCTGACGCTTTCAATTGCTGCTGCCGTGCGTCAAAATCCGAATGTCTACCGTTATCATCTGGGTACGATCGAGTTTCCCAATAAACCTAGTGGTAAGCCAATGCGTCTGTTGGTTACACTGAGGCAGGCTGTTGTATTTAACCAGTCCCAGCACCAGAAATTAGCCAAGGACTTTCTCGCTTATTTAATCCAACCAGAGGTAGCTGGAGAATATTTCAAAGCTGCGGGAGGACGTTTTTTGCCAGTCAATCGCCAAGTTTGGCAAGATCCTTTCTGGACAGATCCAACCGACCCCCATATCTCGACTGCTATGAAGGAACTAATCCAGGGTCAAACTCGCCCATTTTATCACGTCCAAAATCCCGCTTACACCTTAGTTGTGGCGGAGAATCTTTGGGGCAAAGCTCTCAATCGCATAGTTGTAGACCGCATATCTCCAGAGCAAGCAGCGGATGAAGCGATCGCGCGGATGAAGCAAATTTTCGATCGGTGGCAGCGAATAAACAGTGAATAGGGAGCAGGGAGCAGGGG
>NZ_PYCI01000121.1:0-21093 GCF_003015105.1 Chroococcidiopsis sp. CCALA 051
ATTAAATCTCATCCCAACTACCAAAGTCTACGTTCCTACGGCACTATCGCCGCCTGATTCTGTCCGATGTATTGATTTAAGGTGTTAACTTGTTGTTCCTCTAGTACTTGTTGCGGGACAATTTGAATTGATTGGGGAATATCGCGTAAGGGTGTATCGGTTCTCGTTCCCACGTTGGTATCGGGGACGAGATAGCCATCTTGCTCCCCTGTCACCACAATTTCCTGCACCTCATCTTCTGGCGCTGGCGGAGTCTGGGCGGTGGGTGTACCTGGAGTGAAGCTAAAAATCAACCCCTGATTGGGAGCGTCATACAACTGCACTTGTGGCAAAGCTGTTTCCCCCGTCACCGCGACTCGTATACTATTAGCGGTAGCTTGAGTCACAGCCACGCGAGTAATGCCACTAGCAGGATTATCTTGACGAAATTCTCCTTGGGGAAGTGTTAGTACAGCGTTGGGAATATTGGCAACATAGGTTCTGCCCAAAACCAGAGTTACAGACTGAAGTACTTTCCCTTGAGTGGTTTGCAGAATTATCTCTACACCTTTAGCGGTGGGATTTGTCACAACTCCCGTAATTGATACAACGCTTCCCTTCCCTTCTTGGTTAGGCAGAACGGCAGGTGGGTTAGTTGGTGTTGGCGATTCCAACATTTGAGCGCTTGTCGTTGGAAGTCTAATTTCGTTTGGTTGTAAAAGATTTTTGTCAACTTCTCGAATCTGCGCTTCCATTTCCTCGCCTTTTGCCGGAGTGCCGAGCAAAAGCGCGTAAGCGAAGCATCCCGTTAGGGTTATCGCACTTGTTAGCAGCAGACTTTGACACAATTTATCTACCTTCATCGCTCCACCTACATTCCCTCACACCATTTGATAGTCAGGAGTTACGCACTTGAGTTTCAGTCCTCGACGATCCCTCCTAGTTCCTCCCTTAAAAAGGGAGGAATAAAGCCCCCTTTTTAAGGGGGTTGGGGGGATCGACTGCGTAACTCCTGATAGTATTAGGAAAATTTCCTAACTAAACTAGAAGTGTATGTATAATAGGCGATCGGTATTTCCAATTTGAACGCTAGAGGGATTTTTGGCAATGCTGAAAGTATTGTTTGGGATTCAAGCCAAATTTTTTGCGGAAAGCTGAGGCAAAGTAACTGCGGCTATCAAAACCTATTTTCAATGCTACTTCTTCAACATTCATGTCTCCCAATGCCAAAAGCTGCCTTGCTTGTTCCAGTCGATAGTCGTGCAAATATTTAAATGCTGATGTCCCAAAAACTTGCCGAAACCCACGCTTCAACTTAAACTCGTTCAGCCCTACTTGCCGTGCTAAATCTATCAAGCTGGGTGGACTTTCTAAGTTTTTTAGTAAAATTTCTTTGGCTTGATAAATTCTGTCACTATCGCTCAAATTCTTGGTAGGAAAGTGGCGATCGCCTATCTCTCGCTCCTGAAATTGCTGGAAATGAAAGGCAATCAATTCCATCGCCTGACTTTCCAGATACATTCGCTTCATGAAGCCTTGATAGGGACATTGTAAAATGTTACACAACACCATCCACATTTGTTGTGTAATTTCCCATTGTTGGTAGTAAGGTTGCACGCGATCGCTAATCGTAGCTTGGCGCAGGTAAATCGGTATCTGTGCTAAATCTTCTCCGCCAAAACTTTGAAAAAATTGCTGCGGTTCGATTTTCAAATAAATTCGGGAAAATTTATCTCCCGCTTTCCACCACTCAGTTTCTTGAAAATCGCAGTTACACTCTGAATAATATTTTCCTACTGATTCATCAGTTTCATCAGTTAAGCTGTGACGCTCAATCCTTACTTTTCCTGAGAGAAAAAAGCTCAAGCCGAATTGAGAATCATCCAATCTATCTCTAGTCCATACAATATCTTCAGTCAACTCTACTTCATGTATCGAAAGAGTTAACCCACTGCGTAACTCTACCTGCCAATCGTAGGTATTACAGACATTTGGAATTTTTCCCCGATCGCTCGTTTCAAACTCCTTCGATCGATCGGAGGTCTTTTGCCATAATTCATTCCAGCTAGTATCTGTCAGAATTTTTGTCATGATTTAATGAGAATAATTTCATCATTAAACAGTCGAGGTTGCAGCGATCGCCTTGACATTGAATACTCCAGCTAGCTATGTTCCTTCAGTTAAATGAGAAATACTCTTAATTATGACACAAAATTCACTATAAGAAAAGTGACCGACAAGGGAGCAGGGAGTAGTAAAGCGTTAAGACACTATGCCTGAATGCCCAGCTATAATTTGCCAAGTTCCATCCTGAGACTGCGACCAAACTCTGGTAAACCGAAAAACGCCATTTGTGGGTGTACCATTATAACTACCTGACAATTGCACTCTAACTGAGACGATCGCCACATCACCTGCTAACAAAATATGCTGCTCGGAAGCTGACAGTGAGTTGAGTTTGAGAGCGCCAGACTTGTGACCTGCTAGATCTTCCTCTTTTCCTACCAAATGACCCAGGTGATTTGTAAAAAGTAATTTAGGCGACAACAGTTCATCTAATGCTTTCACATCGGAGTGAAGCATTGCTAGCCTGAGCTTTTCTTCTGCCTCGACGATTTGATGCTCAATTTGATGACTCATAATTTTGTCACATAAACGAAGGTGGTTTTATCCATGTTTACTCTCTTTGGTGTTTCATAGCAATTCTCGATTGTGTGGATGACATTGGTAGGGGCGCACAGCTGTGCGCCCCTACCAGACGTATATTGCATCCAATTGAAAAGCGCTATCATGTTACAACGAGTCGCCGCCGCTGCCGTCGTATTTTTCCCTCTGCTTCTAACTGCTGGAGAACTCTAGTCACCGTCACTCGGCTCGTACCTAGCGTCTGAGCCAACTGCTGATGGGTGAGTGGTAGCTCAAGCGTCTGCCCGTTATCAACATTACGACCAAATTTTTGACTCAACCACACGAGTAGTTGCCACAATTTTTGAGATATAGGATTGATATGAATGATGCTCAGTAGTTCTTCTGTTTGCTGCTGGTGGTGGACGATCGCATCTGTTAATTGCGCCCACTGATTGCGGTTCCAGCGACTAACTTCTACATTTGTCAGACAGTGGATTTCATAGGGCTGCACTCGTGATAGTGCATGTCCAACAACATCTCCCGCTCCCCAGTAACCCAAGCAAACCAACTCACCTTCCTGACTCCAAGTAATGCTGCGGGCAACCCCGGATTCAATTTGCCATAAAACTTCTTGATTTTCTGGTAAGCGATCGCGGCGTTGAAACTGTAATTTAGTTGGGGTCGCTGGAGATATCGTTACATCATCTCGGTTGCGATAAATAGGCTGGACGTAGCTCATCACTTTACACCAATAAACTACTAATGCGAGTTACTAGGAATAGCATTCATTTATTCTCAAACAAGGCAAGCAACTTAATTTGCTGATTACAGGCTAAATTCACAACAAAAGCTACTGCAAATTCAGTATTGCAAACCACGTTTGTTATTAAAAAAAATCTTTCTTAATAGAAAAGAATCTCAACTCCAGAACTTTTCTGAACTTTACTAGATTGACAAATGATGGCACTAACACTGAATTGACAAGATTTTAATTTGACCGGAGTATAGATGTGATAGCACCAGAAATCATACTTAACTCTCTCTACTAACCTCAGTTAGCTTGAAAAGGAGATAAGGCAGCATGATGCAACAGTCTCAGTTAATAATCGGAAATCGCAACTTCAAGTGACATCGAAACTAAGGTTCCTTTTAAACTCATGATTTTTTTGGAGGATAAATGCAACAAAACTTTTCTAGTAATTCAGAAGAAAAAATTACTCTACCACCGATTCATACACTTGATAAAACCGAACTGAATTTCAGTCGTGCTTTTTTTCAAACCGCCCAAACTTTATATAGTTATCTACAAGATATTCAGCTTTTAAGTGCCTCAATTTTTAACATATCTACCGAGCCTTACACTATAGCTATAGTCAGTTTATTTTCTAAAATGATTCAAAGCTATTACTCTTATATTCTATTAGAGATACACCGCGAACGTGTCAGCAGTCAAGTTTTAATTGAACATTTGTATTCAGCCGCGATCGCGCTCGTATATTTATTAGAAAACTCGGAACGTGAGATTTTTGAAAAATATGTTTCTGAGTCTATTTACCAAGCTAATATTTTAGTCGAAAGAATAGAAACACAATTACAATCGGTTTCTCCTAATTTAGAGTTAGCACTGCTGTGTGAATGGTTGAAAACTTTTATGTCTAAATCCGAACTACTAGCAACTAACTGCCAGCTTCCCAACTTAACAGCAGATTTGTGGCACTTAGAAACATTTGATATGACTAATCAACGTGCAGCATCAATGGGATTAGATTTTCTCAGCAATCCAGCGCGGCAAATGGTACACAAGATTACACCAGGTAGCTGGCTAGACGTTCGGATCAATTACTTCAATGCTATTCGTAGTCGGCAATCAGAGCTAAAGAAAATTGATTTTCAACAGTTACGTGATGCCAGCCATTTATGCTTACACGCAACTAAAGTATTTTTAGAGGAGGTTGATTGTTGCGCTGACAACAAAGCTGAAGTTCAACGAAAACAGCAAAGTTTAAGTAGATTCTTTGAATGGTTTTATCAGGCTCACCAAGTATACAGTTGCCATAATGATGTTTCTCTAGAGCTAAATTAATATGGATCGTAGGCGTTAAATGTTTTAGAAATGCTGTTTTATTGCGATCGCAGACTCTTCTATTCTCCTCATAATTGCATCCACAAGAGTGTTGGCTCTTGTCTACCCAAATTGTTTGGTCACAATTGACTAAATTGCCATAGCTGATGGTCAGTGCCATACAGTGCATCAGCGCACACCCACCTTGCCCCAACGCCTGCATCTATCGCTCGCCCCAGCATAATTCTGGAAAAATTAGATTTTACTGAGAAAAACATAATAAATTTCTAGCCAAAATCTCAGCTCTACTAACTGATACTTTTAAAGAGTTATCATTCATCATTTCGTCAATCGAGCAACAATTAACTTAAGTTGCTTAGAGCAATTTCTTATGATGAAATCGCTCAAGCATGACTTAACAATCCGTATTTAGTCATGAGTTCGCTCGGTCTTTCCACGAACGATATCGATTATTACTTATGCTACTCACTTGAGAACTAATTGCTATCTATTCAAGGAGAATTTATATGAGACTTGAAGGTAAAGTTGTCCTGGTAACGGGTAGCAGTCAAGGAATCGGACAGGGAATTGTGGTGCGTCTTGCCCAAGAAGGAGCAGATGTTGTCATTAACTACCGCTCGCATCCAGAAGGAGCGGAGGAAACCTTAGCAAAAGTACAAGCTGCTGGTGGTAGATGCTACATGGCTAGATGCGCTAAATCTCAAGGTTACACAGTTCAGGCAGATTTAGGTGATGTGAATCAGGTGCGTCAGCTAGTTGCAGAAAGCATCGAACATTTTGGCAAGCTAGATATTTTGGTAAACAACGCTGGAATTGAAAAACACGCTCCATTTTGGGAAATTACGGAAGCTGACTATGATACCGTGATGAATGTGAATTTGAAAGGAGTCTTTTTTGCCACTCAAACTTTTGTACAACACCTAATTGAAACTAAAAGATCTGGAAAAATTATCAATATCAGCTCGGTGCATGAGGAACTGCCATTTCCTAACTTCACGGCGTATTATGCTAGTAAAGGTGGCATGAAAATGCTGACTCGCAACTTAGCAGTCGAACTAGGTTCTTTGGGCATCACAATTAATAACGTAGCACCTGGCGCAATAGAAACTCCAATCAATACCCAGCTCTTGCACAACCCCCAAAAGTTGGGTGCATTGTTGAAAAATATTCCCCTCGGTCGTTTGGGACAACCGCAAGATGTTGCTTCTTTGGTTGCCTTTTTAGCATCCCCCGATGCTGACTACGTTACGGGTAGCACTTTCTTTGTCGATGGTGGCTTGCTTTGAAATTATCAAGAGCAGTAAGGAGAATCGATTCATGTCAGACTCACCTCTATTTATTCCCGTCATTCTCGGTACTCCCCGCCAAGGTCGTCAAAGCGAATACGTGGCTAAATTTATCGTCGAGCAACTTTCGGTAAGGGATGGTGTAGAGACTGAGTTAATTGATGTTCGAGCGATCGCAATCGCCACGAACGATGCTGGTGAATCGCTCAAAGACCCGCAGTTTTCAGCCTCGATGGAGCGAGCAGATGGATTAATTATTGTCGCACCAGAATACAACCACGGCTACCCAGGCTTGCTCAAACACGTACTCGATACTTGTCTGAAAGAATACATTCACAAAGCCGTCGGGCTATGCGGCGTTTCTGCTGGACCGTTTGGCGGTACGCGAGTCATCCAGAATCTGCTGCCCGTGATGCGCGAGTTGGGACTGGTGACAATTTTCTACGACCTCAACTTTAGCAACGTCCAAACGCTATTTGATGAGTCTGGAAATTTAATGGACAAACCGACTTATATCCGCCGCTTAGAGCGGTTTATGCAAGAGCTAATTTGGATGTCAACCGTGCTGAGGTATGGACGCACGCAGGTGAGTTTGGATAAGCAGCAGGAAGAGGTTGCCACGATTCATCATGCAAATAAGCCCTGCCCTGAAATGGCTGCACGTATGGGTACTGATGCAATGGATAGCGTTCTCCAAATTAGCCAATCTTGTGAGACGAACGCAGTAGAAGCCAGTTTGCTTGCTTAATTATTTTTTGACAAAAGAGAGAGTAGCGAGCAGATTCGCTCTCGGTTGTACAAAAAAAACTTTAGTTGTGGGTCGCAAGCCCACTAATAAAAAAAATAATTATGTTGAGATGCCTCGCACGAAACAGTTGGGAGTCCATGTTTCAATCCCATGTTTTTAAACATGGGTTTCCCTGCTCCCTGCTCCCTTTGAATTTTGACTTTTGACTAGCTAAATATGAATGCTCTCTACCGTCACTATCCCGAATATTTAATGGAAGCTGCGGGACTTGTATCCCATTATTTTCGGTCACGATCGCTGGTTTCAACATATTGCGATCGCTGTTAGCGATATGGATAAAGCTTACCAACACTTACGCAAGTTCAAAGTACAATACGCCTCCACTGCCCCGCAACGCATCCCCGACTGGAACAGAGCAGCAGCAATGGTTTCACTTTTACGCTGATGCCATGAACCACATTGGCGAAATGGAAGCATCTCTTTGGGATGAAGCAGATGGATTTTATTACGATGTCTTGCATTTACCTAACGATCGACAGATTGCTTTGAAAGTGCGAAGTCTTGTGGGGCTGATTCCCCTATTTGCGGTAGAAACCATCGAGCCAGAAACGCTACAAAAACTTCCAGGCTTTAAAAAGCGAGTGGAATGGTTTATTCAAAATCGCCCCGATCTGACTCAAAATATTGCTTGCATGAAATCTGAGGGAGTAGGAGAGCGAAGATTGCTAGCAATTGTCTACCGCGATCGGCTACGGCGAATTCTGCAAAAGATGCTGGATGAAACTGAGTTTTTGGGAGATTATGGCATTCGGGCAATCTCTCGCTACCATGCCGAACATCCCTATATTTTTCATGTCAATGGCACTCAATTTCGAGTTGATTACGAACCGACAGAGTCTAGTAGCGGTTTGTTTGGTGGTAATTCTAATTGGCGCGGTCCCGTTTGGTTTCCCGTGAATTTTCTCCTGATTGAATCCCTACAAAAGTTTCATTATTATCTGGGAGACGATTTCCAGGTTGAATGCCCCACGGGTTCCGGTCAAATGATGACTTTGTGGGAAGTCGCTGCTGAATTATCCCAAAGGTTAATTCAGATTTTTCTGAAAAACACATCTGGTTATCGACCCGTTTATGGTGGAACCCAAAAGTTCCAAACCGATCCCTATTGGCAAGATTTGATTCTATTTCACGAATACTTCCACGGTGATAACGGCGCGGGAATTGGTGCTAGTCATCAAACTGGATGGACGGGTTTAGTCGCAAAGCTAATCGGGCAGTTTGGCGAGTACGAAGGACGGGATAAAGCGCCCCAGTTATCCGCTTACGAGCAAATTGAAGTTTAAACTAGCAGCAGATATTCTACGTACTGCGATCGCCCCTACTCGAACGGAAATCGGATAACTTCTGTGTAGATATGAGTTGCGATAATAAGTCTCATGGAAAAATTACTCAAGTAGACATCGCTATTATTTTTCGGCTCGAATTGGGTAGCGTGGCAATATGGATGAGATGGAAGAAACAGATGCTCGTGACTCCTCATCAGCAACAAAATATCATTGATTAGGAATAAGACCGTGACAGCACATATTCTCCTAGTTGAAGATGAAGTCAAACTGGCTCGATTCTTGGAACTGGAATTGAACAGCGAAGGTTATTGCGTCAGCGTAGCGCACGATGGTGTGGCAGGACTGACTTTAGCACGAGAGTCAGCTTTCGATCTGGCAATTCTGGATTGGATGCTACCAGGGTTAACCGGAGTGGAACTATGTCGTCGTCTGCGTGCTACTGGCAACAAGATCCCCGTGATTTTATTAACGGCAAGAGATGAGGTAGGCGATCGCGTTGCTGGATTGGATGCTGGTGCTGATGACTACGTAGTTAAACCATTCAGCATTGAGGAATTACTTGCCCGAATTCGCGCCCATCTGCGCCGTACCAGCGAACCAGACTTAGATTTGATGCAATTTGAGGATTTAAGCTTGAATCGCCGAACTCGCGAAGTGTTGCGCGGTCAACGAGCAATTGAGCTAACTGTCAAAGAATTCGATCTACTAGAATACCTCCTCAGCCATCCGCGTCAGGTATTTACCAGAGACCAAATTTTAGAAAAGGTTTGGGGTTATGACTTTGTAGGCGATTCCAACGTGATTGAAGTTTATATTCGCTACCTGCGCCTGAAACTGGAAGAAAACAACGAAAAGCGTTTGCTCCACACCGTGCGTGGTGTCGGCTATGTATTGCGAGAGTAATATCAAATGATACAAGGAGTGCTTTAGAAGTTTATCAACGAGAGCGGTATCACACCCAGGAACGCTGGCATGACACGAACGGCAAAACTTTTCGTCCCGCAACTGGCTACTGGGTAGGTGGCAATACTAAAGTTTACGGTGCGGCTTTACTGCGATTGCGAGAACGGGATTTTGAGCAGGTCGAACATAAAGAGGGTATTTCGCCAGAGTGGGCGCTGAAATACCGTGACTTTGAACCCTATTACGATCGCGCAGAAGAATTGTACGACGTGCATGGGCAGTCTGGTATCGACCCGACTGAGCCACCTCGAAGCTTGCCTTATCCCTACCCTGCGGTACGCCACGAACCTCGGATGCAAGAACTTGCCAATTTGCTAACCCAGGTAGGTTTACATCCATTTAACCTGCCTTTGGGACTGAAACTCAATGAAGTCGATCGCAGCTTGGAGAACTGTATTCGCTGCAATACGTGTGATGGATTTCCCTGCTTAACTCGCGGCAAAGCAGATGCTGAAGTTAACTGCATTCAACCAATTCGCGATCGCACAAACGTTACCTTGCTCGTAGCAGCCAAAGTAACGCGCCTGCACACCAGTCCCTCTGGTCGAGAGATCGCTCGTGTTGAAGCAGAAATTGATGGACAGCATCAATTTTTCACAAGCGATATTGTCGTAGTTGCCTGTGGTGCAATTAATTCAGCAGCGTTGCTGTTGCGATCGCGAAACGATCGGCATCCTAGCGGGCTGGCAAACAGTTCCGATCGGGTAGGGCGGAACCTGATGAAGCACAACTGCACGGCGATGGTGCAACTGAGTACCAAGCTTAATTCAGATGTTTATCAAAAGACCATTTGCATCAGCGATTTCTATTGGGGGGAGCTGAGCTTTCCTTATCCAATGGGCTTGGTGCAGAACACGGGCAACGTGCTAGCAGATATGTTACCTGCGGAAGCCCCTGCTTTACTAGCTCCTTTGTTAAAACTTCGACCGGGAGCAGAACTAATGCTCTACGAGTGGGCGATTATTTGTTGAAACAGTTGATGTAGTAGTCTGCCACCATAATTTTTTCATTTCTTGGCTGCGATTATAACGACGGATATTTAACCGGAGATCGTATTACTGGTATTTAGCAGCTATACAGGTAAACTAATTGTAAATACGCTACCTTCGCCTAATTTTGAGCGCAATGTCACGCTACCGCCCATTCCCTCTACTAAAGTTTTGACAATCGGCAATCCTAAACCAGAACCTCCAGTAGTGCGAGTACGGGCTTCATCAACGCGATAAAAACGCTCGAAGATCCGAGATTGGTGTTGCAAGGGAATCCCATAGCCGCGATCGCAAACTTGAATAATCGCTGTTGCTGGTTGAGTGTCTAGTGTCACTTGAATAGACGTATCTGGCTCAGAATATTTGATTGCATTATCAATTAAATTGAGCAAAACTTGCTTGAGACGATCGTAGTCTGCTTTCACAACGATGGGATAAGTTTCTGTCTCAATTGCGATCGCGCGATCGCTGTATTGACGTGCCATCCCCACCACTTCCGCTACTAGATCGTTGAGTATAAAAGAATCGATCCGAAACTGCAAATAACCGCTATCTGCCCTGGCTAAATCGAGTAAATCTTGTAAGAGGCGGATGGTACGTTCTGCTTCAGATGCAGCAGTTTCTATAGCTTCTTGTTGAGTTTCTGTTAAGTTATGCTGTCGTCGCAATACGCTTTGCAAGTATCCATGCACGATTGTCAGCGGCGTGCGCAACTCATGGGAAACATTGCTGACAAATTCCCGTTCTCGTTCCCAAGCTTGAGAGAGGCGAGATAATAACATATTAAATGTTTGCGCCAGTTCCTTCACTTCGCTAGGTGCGCGTTCGAGATTCAATCGCGATCGCCCTAAATCTTCAGCCGAAATTAACTGAGTCATTTGGCTTAATTGGCGCAGAGGTTGAAGCGATCGCTTCAGGTAGAAAGCGATCGCTACTGTCACTGCCAGCAGTACTCCTATACTGATAATGCCCAAATTCCCCACCACTGCCAAAAACATCTGTCGATCGCGCGAAATGTCTCTTGCCACGAACAGTTGACCGATTGCTCTCCCTCGGACTTGCAATGAGCTGCCACGTAGCACAAAGTAGCGTCCGTTAACTTCGGAGACTTGGGCTTGAGACGGCATTTGTGTTAGGGACATTAAAGCAGCAGCCGTACTTCGATCGTTCTGCATCTTGAGACTGACAGACTTAGCTGTAATTTTCCCATCAGGATGCTTTACCCATAGAAGGGTATCAGCAGTCGTCAGGTTATTAATTGCTTTGCTTAATCCGGTTTCTACTGGCAACATTTCACTGTAGAGTTCTACATCGTGCGGTAGGCGTTCAGCTATGTATTCAATTCCCTGTTTGTGGCTGTTAATTAGGATGCGCTGCATTTGCCATCCCGTCCAGATTGCAATGCTACCCAAGCCTACCGAGGAAACAGTTGCAATGCCAATTGTTAAACGCGATCGCAATGAAAACGGATCGAGCCGCCATACTTCAGGAAATGTTCTCTGTCTCCCTCTCCCCATCCCCTTCGGGGACGAGGACTCCAAGTCCCCCCTGCTTCCCTGCATAATTCTATTCTGCTCCTCACAGGCGAGATGCCTGCGCTACCTTTAGTGCCTGCTCTACCTGGCTCTGTGAAGTTTTGGCTGGACAGGTCTGATTCACGAAGTCGCATTGCTCAATGTAATGTTTCTGCCAGCCCAAAGGAATTTCTAGCAAGTCGCGCGTCCCAGTTAGTCCTTTCCTTGTCCCACAAACAGTAAGAGGACGGTAGAAAAGCCAATATTTCCGCTCAGATAGAAGAGAATAAGATTTTACAGGTAATCGAGTGGGAAATGGGGCTGAGGATAAACAGCAATCGCGTAAAACTCTGGGTCGAATTAGAGAATAAGAAATTGCGCTTTGCTAAGTACTGAATTATTTAAAGTGGTTCTTCGGCTAACTTAACCATCTTCATATATACCAAATTTTCCCCGCATTTCCATCATTTTTTTAATTTCAGTGTTACTAGTTTTGATGGTTTCCTGTGCCATACGTTTGATTTCAGGATTTGGAGATTGAAGTGCTGACTCTGCTGCTTCAACCATTTTCATCCGAAGCATAATCATCTCATCAATGAAACGCCTAGATCTTGTCTCATTCAGGGGACTAGATGGAGATTGTTGAGCTATTTGGCTATTCAGTTCGATGGTATTAGCATGGTTAGTCATGCGAGTATCTACATTATTTGACTGTGTAGCACTTGCGGAGGTAGTTGCTATAGCTAAGCTAATAGTTGTAAAGGCAATACTTTTTACAAGAGTATTCATGCGAGTGAGTTTCCTTCTGTTGAATTTGTGTCATACTGATGTTTCAGAGTTAGATTAGCTCGATCGTCCCAATCCAACTATGACCTTTAAAGAATTACTCTAAAAGGATTGCCTGAGAAATCGCTGAGTTCCTACTAAAAAATCTCTGAGTCAATCGAGATTTCGGCTGAATAATGTCGGACTAGGGCAATGCTTTGACATAGCCAATCTGTGGAGCTGAATAGATAGAAACAAATACAGCATCTTCTGTACCCTCATTCACGGCTCCGTGAATCTGCGATCGATCTGCAACAGCACATTGACCCACACTCAGTGTTTGGCGCTGACCGTCCCCTAAATAATAAGTCAGCGTTCCTTTTAGCATTACCCATGTATCCTGTCCGCTGGGGTGAAGATGAGCTTCAACCTTTTGTTCAGGTTGTACCGCCCAAACTGCAACACTAGAGTTATCCGTCACCACAACTTCAGTGACTTGAGCGCATTGGTCAGAAAAGCGTGCGAAGGTTTGGAGGTCAAAGATTCTTTCGTACATCAGCTCAACCGTAACTCCTAACTTTATATAGTCAACACTAGTAGGTGGTTGAAGTTTGGCTCGACAAACATGTCAACCTAGCAGTAAAGCATTCAGCGATCGCTGTATTTCCTACGGTTGACTATGCTACATTCTGTTGAATATTTTTAGTGTTTGCTCAACTACTAAATTTAAATGAGCGTGTCATATGTCACAAAGATCGACTCGCATAGCCGAGATTTTGAAATCATCGGTTAACTTCGGGCGAAAAAAAGGTAAGAAGATTTTGCTGAAGATTCGATCAAACTTATTTTGTCGTGTAGTGCGATCGCTGATCGCTAAAGTCGAGTTGATAGATTGTTGGCTCTCTCCTCCTGATAAATCTTTTGAACAGATCTTCTCCCATAAAAAATGGTAAGAATGGCGGTGGCGTATGCAACTAAGCTATAAATCGCAGCAGGAACAGCCATATCGGGATTGTTTAACAGTCCGGCAGTAATCGCGATCGCTAGCGTCGCATTTTGAATTCCCACCTCAATTGCAATACAGATCCTTTGGGCAAAATTCAAATTAAACAACTTGCCAAACCAAAACCCGATCGCCATTGAGATTATATTTAGTAGTGCTACTCCAATTCCTACTTGGGCGATAAAACTGGGGATGCGATTCCACTCGTGAATTATAATTGCCACGATAATTAAAGCGAGGAAGGCAACGGCAAGCCGATTCGCGGTCTTCTCTAGTCGGCGGGCTAAGTCGGGAAACTTTTGCCGTACCAGCATTCCCAAAACAATTGGTAATATGGCGATCGCGAAAATTTGCAGCATCGTTTGCCCAATTGGTAAGGCGATCGCCGCATTTTGTCCGATAAAATATTGCAGTGATAGATTTGCGAAGATGGGAATTGTGAATACGGTAATGGCGCTACTCAATGCCGTTAATGTCACGGAAAGGGCGACATCTCCTTTCGCCAAATAAGTAATCATGTTGGAAGAAGGTCCGCCTGGACACAAAGCCAGGATCGTTAATCCCACTGCCATTTCTGGCTGCATCGGTACGATCGAAGCGACCAGAAAGCCGACGATGGGGAGAAAGAGCAATTGACTGACTAGACCAATAGCGACGGCTTTGGGATAGCGGGTGACTCGTTGAAAGTCTTCTGGCACGAGGGTTAACCCCATGCCTAGCATTACGGTTGCTAGACCTATCGGTAAGAGGACGGCAGTAAAAAAGTTGACTTGCATAGATTAAGCTAGGTTTATTTTTTCAATCAGCGTTGTGCAGCAGCATCCATGTTGGACAAGCAATCTCTACGTGTATCGGATTTTCTGTAGCTATCGAGAAGCTTGCTGAGTGTCTATAAGACGAGGCTTTGAAATTATAAATTTTAACTGAGAGTAAAATTGCTAATCTGGTGACTTGCTCTTTAACTTTTCCCGATTATTGTTTCATTGAATTATGCAGGTTTTAAATCTTGAAATTAACTGAAGCTCGATCGCGTTTAAACCAAAGCCAAGCAACGTATCGACAATTACTTACACGATCGTATATTTGAGTAGAATGGCTCACGAGATATAACTTTTAGTAAATAACAAGCAATTCTACTACAAATTGGAGATTTTACTAATTGAAGTTTGGCGATATTTCTATGTCAATCCAAGCATGAAGCATTGCTGCCTACAGACCAATTCCTTTATGGCTTTAGAACGAGTATTGAGTATGGACTTAAGCAAGCCAAAGACGTGCTTGGCTGGGCAGATTTTCGCATGACTCACTACGAACAGATTAAAAAGTGGTGGGAGATGGTAATGAGTGCGTTTTTGATAGTGAGTTTGTTCGCTGATGCCTTTAATAATTCTTGTCCAACAGCCTATCAACAGTTTGCGGAGGCATCCTTGGTGGAACAATCAAAGCGGTTGGAAACATCTGCTCAATAATTTGCGATCGATCGTCCAACTAAAAAGTTTGTTTCAACTGGTTAAAGCGATGGTTGGAGGTGTTTCCTATCGCTTCATTGCAGTTTGGATTTGAGCAACTCATCAGTAGGATGAATCAGTTTGTTCATCCCGTCGTGCAGCAGCTCAACTTACAACTTATATTTTTTTCTGTTTAGAGTGATAAAAGAGGGCTAAGCGGTTTTTTCAGCCAAAAAACCTGTACTAAGTACTGTACTAAAACTGAGGTTAATTATGCGCGATTTTTAGTTGTTTTGTCTATTGACTGCCAGATTTGTCCAGTCGAAGCCTACAAAACGATAAAGGCTAAAAACCTTATCAGTAGGAAGTTTCGAGCCACACCCATTGCCCGAACTCATTCACAAAAAAAGCTGGTGACGGGATTTGAACCTGCGACCAGCTGATGACAAAACTGCAATCCAGTGTTTACAGTCTTTGTCGAATAACGGTTTGAGCAGGGCTAGAATTAGCTTTACTGAATTCTATACTATTTTCTCTGGTTGCTCAAAATGCTATTTTCATCGGCTACTCCTGCCACTACGATCGGTCATCCAGGAAAATGCAGCCACCTAAAATTCTCCGGGTTCTACAGGTCAGGAACAGCATACAAACGCTATCCCTACCCCAGGGTCTAATTCGCCACAATTGTCAATACTCATACAACATAATTTAGAAAAACAGGGGGGACGATCGTTTCATTGGCAAAACCGTAAAATAGGAAATTCAGGATTTGCGATCGCTGCTATTCTTAACGTCTAACGATCGGTGTAAGCGTTAGTTAGAGCTTACCCTGGAAGCTTTTTAGCAGCTGGGATAACGATAGCAGAAGGCAGGATTAGATCGGTGACACGAAAATTTTCAGTTCAATAAGCAAAACGTCATAGCATCTTAACAACAAAGGTTTTGCTGTCGAGCATTTCGATTAACACCGAAATTCACACCGAATTGGTGGAGATATTAGAGGATAAAAGCAGGGCATAGCAATAACCGTAGCTCCCACGAGCGCGATCGCGTTCTAGAATTGGATGTAAAAATAGACGAATTATCCGGTTGTGCCTCACAGAAGCGTGGGATAGGTGGCAATATCACTCCAAGTCCAAGGGAGATCGGCTAAGTCGGCTCGTTGTGCTGCCGTAGTTCCTAAATAGGAATGTTGCCAAATCCAATTGAAATAGCTCACAACAAGCTTCAAAGTTACCTCAGTCTGCTGCCACAACTTACTAAATTTGCGAGAGTTGCGGAAGGAATCCTTCCCCCCGCAATCTCTCATGTTTTGTCGTCGATGCCAACGCCCAGTTTGCTGCCGTACAATCGCGTTAGTACGCTCCAATCGTTGCGTCAAAATTTTACTAATGTAGTGGTCAATTTCCGAAGGCAGAACTCGCTCATATCCTGACCAGCCATCAGTCCCCCACTCCTTACAGTCAGTCTTGCCTTCGGTACTAACTACTAACTCAATCGCTAAGGAGTCGGTATGTTTACCAACGCGACCACACAGAATCAACCCACTCAATTGTGCCAAGCTCAAGGCAATCCAACAGTCTCCGGCTTCGAGTTCATTGGGCAAGCAGTGATGAAGTGTTTTTTTCGACAAACGACCAGAATTCGTCGGCAGCGATTGCATCGGTATCAACCGCTTGTACCTCAGCATTGTGTACCATTTGTCCTTTTTGACTGGCAGCTCGCACGAGACTTACTACTGTGTCGTAAGCTAAGTTACTAATGCGACTAATACCTCTCAAACTACTACCTTCTACATGAGATTGCAGTACAATCCGCACATTTTCTTCGCGCTCCTTGACGACGATAGTAGAGAGGATCAAAGGTGTCGGTAAAGGTTTGCCGGCATTTTGGACAAAAGTAGCGCTCTCGCGCCTTTACTTGTCTTACCATGCTTATGTGATTTTTCGTGACCGCATAGGGGACATTTCATTGCGCTGCTCAAAATTAACTATACCTTGTTCAGTCTAGCAGTCCCACACTTCCACCCTGCACAACCGAAATTAGTCAGTTCTCCTATGCCGATAAAGTATTTAATAACGAATCAGTTACTCTATCAGTCGGTCAAGTACCAATTCCTAACGAAACGGTAAAAATCAAACTAGGCGATCGCACTTTAGGAGAATTGGATGCTGATTCTGTTCGGGCGTTGAGACAAGCTAACTACCTCAGCAATGGCAATCTCTTAAAGCTGAAACTCAAAACTATCGAAGATAGCAGGCATGAAGGAGCATTCGTTATTGGAGAATCACCCAATGGAAATTTCTTGATTCTCAATAAAATCAATTATTACGATTTTAAAGGGGAAGAATTTCAAGATAAAGATTACAGCATCGGACAAATTGAAATGACTCCAGCTAAAGTGAGAGACGTTGTATTTTTGGATGGTAAACCGCTAGGAGTTCTGTTTTACAAGCAAGATAAAGAAGCCTTAAAACAGTTAGGTATTCTCCAACTAGGACGGCAGGTAGCAGTGCAATGCAATCTCCAGAGTAATTTTAGTCATGCTTTTGTCCAAGTCGATCCCGCTACAGTCCAATATCCCGAAATCTGGACGAAGCAAAAGGGAGCGATCGCCCAGTTAACAGCCCCAGATGAAATCATAGAAAAGAGCGAGCTTTTTCTATCAAAAATCAAAGAACGTCCTACAATCCTATTTGCTCATCCAGAAGACAAAGTGCTAGGACTGGTGGAACTGGCGGTTGACGATCTCAAAGTGGAAATTGTAGATGACTGGCTGCGATCGCGCTCGATTGAATTTATAGCCTTTTTCAATTCGATGAAATACAAGATCTGTAGGGGCGCACAGCTGTGCGCCCCTACGAATGTATCGCATCATAACGAGAATCGCTATAGCTCAGTTTCCTCCCAAGAAGCCCCCTTAGAAACAAGGAAGGGTCTTGCCGTCCGCTATCTAGCTGCCAGCAGCATCAAGCTTCAAGACATGGAAGCACTTAAAGCTAAGGTAGGTACACCTCTAGATGCTTCAACTTACAACACTCACTTGGGTTCTCTACCCAATAGACCGCAACCATTTGCCCAAAAGCCGATAAATCTTGCCAAGCCCCAAACTATTCCCGATCGCTCTACTACACCTGCTTTGAACGATAAGTACTCTACCCTTCACCAAATGGCAAATGGGGAGCGACAAGTATCGCAGTTTATCGAACAACAGCGTTGGCAATGCAAGCAACTGTACGAACAATTGTCGCGGCAAGTACGCCAATCTCCTGGTTTCGATCGTGTTTCTAATTGGGAAGTAGATATAGGAGTTGCACTATTAGTGCTGAAAGAATCCTCTGATGCTAACGAAGTCGGACGGGTTTTATCCCAATGCGATCGACTGCAAGAGTGGAAAGCTGCCCTGCCAGAAGAAGAATACAAAACTAAGGGAAAAGATTACATCGAGCAAGTTTATACTCAAGCTCAAGACTTGCTAGAAACTCAATACCAGCAACAGCTCGATCGAGAGCAAGAACTTTAGATTTTTAAGACGGTCGCCTCTAAATCGCTGTATAACTTGATGTAAATCTTTTAGAAAATCTTGTACTAATACAAGGCATTTGGTATTCTATTTCGTCAAATTTATCATCCTTCCTCACAATTTCCTCACATTCTTTTTTTAAATTTGAAAGTAAATATAAACTATACCAATACTCTTTCTCTGCCAGTGCGATCGCGATCGAAGAAAATGTTTTGGATTGGGCTGTCGCTTAATTGCTGGGATTTATAACTACGAACTTCAAAATACTACAAACTTCAAAATGCCAGTTAAAGATTTTAAAAACTTGTTGAATCCATCAACATACCACACAACTAGTTTTTTGCCAGAGGACTACTCTTCCAAGGTTAACATCTATGATTTCGCAGGTCACTATAGCTTGTACCACGACGGTTGGTACGGCAGTATGGTGTTAGTTTACGATAGCGGGCAATTTCATGGTACTTATAATCACGTGCGCGACGATCGTGCCTATAAGGTCACTGCTAGCGTTGACGAACAGCATCCGTACCAAATTACATTCATCATACATAAGTTCAACCAAAATATTCCTACCGATCAGGTGTTTACAGGATATCTGTTCGCGCACGGCAAGAATGCGATCGCCGGACAAACGACATGGAGAGGACAGCCATTCGGTTTTTTCGCACGCAAATCGGGATTCTTACACCTCAGCGATTATGGAGACGGCAGCGAAAGCGTATTGCCAAAACACTTTGCTGGGAGTTACAGCCTTTATCATGACGGTCAACCTGCAACCTTGGAACTTGCCGAGTCCAACTCACTATTAATGAGTGGTATCTATCGGAGAAATGGTGTGACGCAGGAGGTGGTGGCACGTGTCAGCAGTAAAGTTCCGCACGAAATTACAATTTCCATTTATATGGAGACAGGCGAGTTCGTGCTGCTGACTGGCTATCTATTTACCCGACCGAAGAATGCGATCGCTGGGTATATGAAATGGGGAGAAACGCAGTCTGGATTTTATATGATTAAATATTCTTGAACCTGCAAGGCAAGATACAAAAACTCCTTAGCAAGAAACTAGGAAGAATGAGAAGAGGATATGGCTTCGCTTTTTTTTAGCCACAGCGGACAAGACAAAGAAGTAGCGAAGGATTTAGGCGAGCAATTGAAATACGAGGGCTTTGAGTCGCTCTATATCAGCTCCTACCCAGAACATAGTACGGCTCCTGGAGAACAGTGGAAGGAAGACATCTACCGCCAGATAAAGATTTGTGATGCGGTAATCTTTCTTATGACTAAGGCATCGTGCGAGTCGAAGTGGTGCTTTGCAGAACTGGCGATGGCTCAAGGATTGGGAAAACTTATATTTCCTGTCAGACTGGAAGTGGGAGTAAATCATGAACTACTGACAGGCACGATGCGGATTGATTTGACTTCCCTTTGTTACAAGCAACGGGTTGAGAGACTCGTTCAAGAGCTGAAAAATGCTAAGATTGGTACTACTTTTTTTTGGGATCGTCAGCGCTCTCCCTACCCTGGCTTGGAGTATTTTACCGAGAAAGACGCAGGGGTATTTTTTTCGCGCAAAGATGATATCGACAAATTAGAAGGATTCTTCGCACCTCTTTCAACGACCAAGAACGACCGTCATCTGATCGTCGTTTTTGGTGCATCGGGAAGTGGTAAATCTTCTCTTATCCTTGCCGGATTGATACCGCGAATTAAGAGGACTTTGGAGTGGTTAGTCATACCGCGTCTAGTACCAGGGGGGCAACCTTTAAATAACCTGGCTCAAAATTTAGCAACGGCATTTGCAGAGCGGGGACTCAACCAAAATAGCACGGAAACCTTAGCACGCCTGCAAGATAACCCAGATGCACTAATTCAGATCGCTAGAGAATTGTCCTTTAATACGCAAAAGCAGCAATTTGTCCTTTTGTTTATCGACCAGGCGGAAGAACTCCTGACCCGTTCTGGTAAAGAAGAAACTCAAAACTTTCTCAATCTGCTTGACACGGCAATCGCCAGCGAGTCACCATTGTGGATTGTCATGGCGCTGCGCTCCGAATTCTACCTATCTGTCCAACCAGATAACCCGATGGGAAATTTTATCGGCAAAGGGCGGTCGGAATTGTTTGTGCTGCCTATGGGAAAGCAGCAGATTCGCGAGGCGATCGCCAAACCAGCTGAGTTAGCAGGCATTACATTTGAGGAGAAACTCATCGACCAACTAGTGGATGACACCGTTGGCAGTGCCAAAGCCACAGATGCGCTGCCCCTGCTTGCTTATAGTCTACGCCAAATGTATGACTTGATGCTACAAGAACATCGCAACCAAATTACCTTCAGAGATTATCAGGCGATCGGAAAAGTCGGTGGCGCGATCCAAAAACGGGCGGAGCTTGCCTTTGAGAAACTCAGACGGCAGGGGAAGGAGCTTCAGATCCTGCCGACATTGATGAAACTGGTCGCTCTTGAGGACGAAAATAGCGAGCCGATGCGTCGCCGCGTGCATCTGAGCGAGCTAAGTGATGGCGAGCGGCAAGTTGTACAGACTTTTGTGGAAGCACGCCTGCTAAAAACGGATTGGAATAAAACCGAGAAAACCGCGTGGGCTGAAGTAACCCACGAAGCTCTACTGCGAGAGTGGGAACCTCTGCAAGAGAAAATCGAACAGCAGCGGCAGAAACTGTATATGCGTTCAGAAATAGAACGATTGGCACGTGATTGGCAGCACAAGAGCAAAACTGCTTCTTATCTAATTAGTGGCGATCGCCTCGAGAAGGCTCTGCGGTGGCAAGAATTTTATGTCGGCGATTCTCTGGTGCTAGAT
>NZ_PYCI01000227.1:0-4602 GCF_003015105.1 Chroococcidiopsis sp. CCALA 051
GTCAACATATTTGGTAATGTAGCTCGTTCTACTATCCAACTGTGTTGCAGTAGGGATTTGCGCTGCAAGACTTGCCATACTTGTTCGTATACAGAACTTACTTTCATCAATACTACGACTTCTGCCCAGTCTAAAATAGATTCTAGTTCGTTGACGTTATAAATTGCTGGTAACACGACTAAACGCTCTTGGCGGACAGTTAAGGGCAGCCCTAACGCCGATGCTGCTGCCATAGGCGAGCAGACACCAGGAACGTAGTTGATGACGGCTGCGGGATACATTTGTTGCAGCGTCTGTGCTAAATAGGTAAACGTACTGTAGAAACTAATATCCCCTTCACAGGCAAAAGCCACATCTTGACCTTTCTGTAAATATTCCCAAACTTGCTTGGCGGCTAGCTGCCATGCTTTTGTTAAAACTTCAATGTCTTGCACGTAGGGAAAATCTAAGGGTAGCTGCTGTTGATCCGATCGCAGCCACGGAGCAATTATTTGTTGGGCAATGCCTGGTTTGTCTTGAATTCCTCTAGGAAAAGCAACTACGGGAGCTTGTTGCAGCGATCGCAACCCTTTGAGCGTTATCAGTTCTGGATCGCCTGGACCAACACTAACACCGTAGAGAATACCATTCGCCATCGAGGAGTCATTTGTCGTCATTGGTCATTGGTCATTGGTCATTGGTAGTTGGTAGTTGAGTAGTGCGTGTTACTTGTCGAGGGTGTAGGGTGGAGTGAGTGGTGAGTGGTGCGTGGTCACTGGTCACTGGTCACTGGTCACTGGTTACTGTCTATGCTTCCCACCGTCATTTTACCTGGATTTTTAGAAGCCGCGATCGCCTACCGTCCGTTGGAACAATTTTTACAGCAGTTGGGTTTTCCTACCGTTACGGTTCCCTTACAACGACAAGATTGGTTCCCCACGTTGGGAGGTAGACCAATGACTCCAATTTTGCTGCAACTGCATCGCACGGTCGAGCAAGTTTTACGGCAATACAACACAGCTAAAGTGAATTTGATCGGTCATTCTGCTGGCGGCTGGATCTCGCGAATTTATTTAGGTGAAAAAGCTTACCTGGCTCGTAATGCGGCGATCGCCGCAATTCCCCCTTGGGAAGCTTACCGCTTTGTTGCCACGTTAGTCACGCTGGGAACTCCCCACATTAGCCAAGAACGCTGGACGCGCTGGAATCTCGATTTTGTCAACAATAACTATCCTGGTGCTTTTTACAGTTCCCGAGTGCGCTACGTTTGCGTTGCTGGTAAGAGCGTTTTCGGACAGCGACGGCGAGGAAGTTGGCTGGCATACAGCAGCTATCGCTTGACCTGCGGACAAGGAAATTGTTGGGGTGATGGCATTACCCCAATCGCAGCAGCTCATTTAGAGGGAGCAGAAAATTTAATTTTAGAGGGAGTCAAGCACTCTCCCAAAGCCCCTGGAATTTGGTACGGTTCGCCTCAAGTTGTACCGAGTTGGGTGTCGTATTTGGAACAAGGGAGCAGGGGAAAGAGAGCTGAGGAGGCTGAGGGAGAGAAGAGATTAAACAACTCCTGACTTCTGACTCCTGACTCCTGACTCCTGACTTCATGTCTTACCATCTCCCCCTCTAGAAAGAACTCTTCAAATGAGTGACTTGGTTAGCATCTTAAAGAAAGTACACATTTTGAGAGTACTGAGAAGCGGGAGTTATGAAGAGTCTTTCCTATGAATTCGTTCTGAAACGAACGGCGACAATACTATCTGTAGCATTGTTAACATTGTGCGCGATCGCCGCTGTGACTGGCATTTTATTATCTTTTTATTACGAACCAGTGGCAGGTGGTGCGAATCAGGCTTTGCAATGGATCGATACGGAGATTCCTAACGGTCAAATCATTCATGGCTTACACGATTATGCCGGAACCTTACTAATTGGTGTAGCACTGATTCAAATGGTCGTGATGTTCTTGGGTAGGCAGTTTCGCCGTAGTTGGTTAACTGGTTGGATTAGCAATATTTTACTGATCCTCAACGCGATCGCTTTAGCTTGGACGGCAATGATTCTCGATTGGAGTCAAGTCGGTTACTGGCGCTTTCGGATCGAATTAAGTACCATCGAAGCCATTCCTTTTATTGGTTCTACCCTGCGAGATGTCATCACGGGTGGTGGTGCGGTGAATACAACCACAGTCGAACACCTCTACACCATCCACAGCTACATTATTTCCGGTAGCGCCATAATGTTAGCGATCGTTCACTTATTGGGCGTATTATGGCAAGAAAAACAGCAAACACCTATTGCATCTGTCACATCCGCAGAGTCAAAAACGAACGCGCCACGGGAGTTAATCAAAAATTCTTAACTTGTCTTTTGACTTTAAATTGTAGAGACATTTTGGCTCGGAAGAGGAATTTCTTCGACTTCGGGCAATTTTTCTAAAGCAAGGCGTTTTGCTGGTGTCGCCCCCGATAGCCGTTTCAACAGATTGGGTCTGGGATCGTGTAACAAGTAAATTAAGCGATCGCCTGGTTGCCATTGTTCTGTTGCAGGAACGACAAGTAACCGATCTTCGCGTTCTAGGAGTAAAGGGACTAATTCTCCTGCCCAAATCAAGGCTTGCAGATGGGCTTGTTGCAAAGCAAAGCCTGCTTCGCTGAGAGTCGTCGTGCCTAATTTCACGCGATCGCTGTTAATATACTCGTTCCAAGTTTTAATCGGTATATCCGATCCAAAAGCTCGATCGATCCGATTGCGATTTATTGAGGTACTTGCTTGTGGATTGCGGGGAAAAACAGCCAGCACTCTTGGTGGTTGAAATTCTTCTACAGCCCTTTGTGCCAAGACGTAATTAACTTCTCCATTATTGGTCATTGCCAAAAACGTTCCCATAGAAGCTAGTCCTGCCTCTTCTAGCACTGTTGTATCTAAAGCGCTGCTAGAAAAAACCTTCAAGTTCTGTGCCTGGGCTTGCTGACACGCTACGGGGTCGGTATCGATCATCGACACGGCTTCTCCCCGTTCTTGGAAAAGACGAGCAATTAACAAACTTAGAGGATTGCAGCCGACAATCACCACCCCAGTTGCTTGCGTAGAGCTGATTTGCAACCAATTTGCTACCCAGCCAGCAGTTAAACCTTGACAGGCGACAGTCATGATAATTGTTAAAAAGACTAATGCCTTGATCGAGTCTCCACCGTTAATCCCGCGTTCGGTCAGGAAAATCGAAAATAACGAAGCGACAGAAGCGGCAACAATTCCTCTAGGTGCAACCCACGATAAAAACAATTTTTGTCGCCAATTTAAATCGCTGTTGATGGTGCAAATACCAATATTTAGGGGACGGACGACAAACATCAACACGAGGACGGTGAATAAACTGCCCCAGCCTAAAGCAAAGATACTGGCAATGGATAAATCTGCGGCAAGCAAGATAAATAGTACTGACACGCCGAGAATCGTTAGCTGACCTTTAAATCGTCGTAATAATCGTTCTTCTGGCAAGGAAGCAGAACCCAAAACCACGCCTGCAACTACTGTCGCCATTAGTCCAGATTCGCTGCGACTGAGTTGGGCTAGGGTAAATAAACCCCATAAACCTGCTAAGACAACGAGATTTTTTAGTTCGTCAGAAATAAAGTGAGCGCGTTTGAACATGAAGGCAAGACACCAGCCACCAGCAGCCCCAATGCTCCCACCAATGCCTAGACGCAGCGTCAAGCCACTAATTGCCATCCAAGGGTCGGTTTCGCCATTTAAAACTGTATCGAGTACCACAACGGCGAGAATTGCCCCTACAGGGTCGATTAATACCGCTTCTCCTTCTAATAGAGTTCCTACCTGACGGTCTACTTTAATCGTGCGTAATAGTGGCGAAATTACCGTAGGACCCGTTACCACTACCAAAGAAGCATAAAGGAAAGCGATCGCCCAGGGAAACTCTCCCAGCCAATGCGCCGCCATACTCCCACCCAACAGAGTAATTAGGGTTCCCACAGTAACGAGATTTCTCAAACTACCAGAAACTTTACCCAGTTCTCGCAGTTCTAGGTTCAACCCTCCCTCAAATAGAATTACAGCGGTAGAAAGCGCCACAATTACTTCCAACCCAGCACCTAAAACTTGAGGGTGCAGCACGTTCATCCCATCAGAACCCAACAAAATTCCAAATAGCAACAAAAAGACAATGCTAGGGAGTTTGAGGTATTCTGCTATAACTTGAGCGCTAATTCCTGCAATTACAGCAATTACCATTTGCAGGGTAATTTCAAAAGATGCTTCCATATTTAGAAAGTTAGCAAAAGTGCTGTCCGAACCCTGGTGACGGGAGAAATCTCTAAAATAGGCGCGGCTCCATTATGCTGACAATTCTCTGCATCATCTATAGTAGTCTATAAGCAATTTGTCTTTTAAAATACAATTTGTTCCGATCTTAAAGATAAATAGAAACACTTCATATCATAACTAGGCTGTAACTGAGATTGAGTCAGAATACTGTCATCAACTGTCAGTATGACTTTCGCGATCGCATATTGCCAACTGCCATACTAGAAGGCGATCGCACCTACTACTTTTACTCCAACAAACTTAGCGCTCAACATTTCGGATACCTGTCTCTTATACACATCT
>NZ_PYCI01000228.1:0-4540 GCF_003015105.1 Chroococcidiopsis sp. CCALA 051
TAGAGAAGCTATTTTACAAGCCACTAATCAACTAATTGAAAATAATACTCAGCGGATCGATAAAATTCTCAAACCAACGCGAGGAGAAGGAGAAAAAATCTACTGTTATAAAGCTGATGATGAAATCGCCGAAGCCCAATTTGTCATCAATCATTTACGTAGTTTAGAACAGCAACATTCAGAATTCAATTGGGGTAGTTTTGCCGTTCTTTATCGTACTAACGCTCAATCTCGTCCCATAGAAGAGAATCTAGTCCGTCAGGGTATTCCTTACACAATTGTCGGTGGATTGAAGTTCTACGATCGCAAAGAAATTAAAGATGTTTTGGCATATTTAAGAGCAATTGTCAATCCTTACGATACCGTAAGTTTGTTGCGCGTGATTAATACTCCCCGTCGCGGCATTGGTAAAACCACAATTGATAATTTAGTTAATGCTGCCCAACAACTTAATTTACCCTTTTGGGAAATTCTCAACGACGAAACATCAGTTAACACTTTAGCAGGGCGATCGGCTAAGGGTGTCAACAATTTTGCCCAATTAATTCGCAAATGGCAAGAACAGGTAGATACTCTTATTCCTAGTGCGATCGTGCAGGGAGTTTTAGATGAATCTAGCTATGTCAAAGATTTACAAAATCAAGGCACGGATGAAAGTTTAGATAGACTGCAAAACGTACAAGAACTTTATAACGCCGTCTTACAATTTGAAGAAGAAAACGAGGAGGTTAACCTATCAAATTTTCTTGCCAGTACAGCTTTAACTTCCGATTTAGACAATTTGAAAGAAGGACAAGCTGCTGTTTCTCTCCTCACGCTTCATGCTTCCAAAGGATTAGAATTTCCCGTTGTTTTTCTCGTGGGGTTAGAACAAGGATTACTTCCTAACTATCGCTCTCTTGACGATCCTAAATCGTTGGAAGAAGAACGCCGTCTGTGCTACGTAGGAATTACTCGCGCTCAAGAAATACTTTACCTCACCCACGCCCGCGAACGTCGCCTTTACGGTTCCCGCGAACCTGCAATTCCATCTCAATTTCTGGCAGAATTACCCAAAGAATTACTCAGTTTTCATCTTTCTAGCCAAGCGAAAGTTCCTAATATATCGAATAGATCGACTCACCAACCAACTCAAAAGTGGAGCCATCCTCAGAATAATAGTGCTAGCAAAAATTCATCAGAGGCAGATTTAGAGAGGGACTGGCGTGTAGGCGATCGCATTTTCCATAAAAACTTTGGTATTGGCGAAGTAACTCACATTTTCGGTTCTGGTAACAAAATCTCTTTAGCGGTTCGATTTGCTAGTCTCGGCACGCCAAAAATTGTCAATCCTAAAATCGATCCACTACAAAAAGTAGAATGAGATTGGTAATGGGTAATTGGTAATGGGTAATTGGTATTGATTGACGAGCGATGACTAATACAAGGAGCTTTTTATGAGTCAGGCGCGAGTACGATGGACGACTAGCGATCTAGAGTTGTTGCCAGATAATGGCAATCGCTATGAAATTGTCGATGGGGAATTATTTGTGACACGCGCACCAGGCTGGAGACACCAAAGGACTATCAAAAACATCTGTAGAGAGTTAGATCTTTGGTCGCAGCAAACTGATGTAGGGGAAGTAGTACCTACCCCTGGCATTATTTTTACTGATGCTGATAACGTTATTCCTGACGTAGTTTGGATAAGTAAAGAGCGATTGGCTGCTTTGCTAGACGAAGCAGAACACTTGACTGGCGCACCAGAATTGGTTGTTGAGGTACTATCTCCAGGGGAAACCAACGAACGCCGCGACAAAGAGGCTAAACTCAAGCTATATGCTGCTCAAGGAGTGTGTGAATATTGGATTGCAGATCCGCGCTTGGAGCAAATTCAAGTTTATCGCCGCGAACATGCAACGCTGGTTATGGTAGCAACTTTATTTACCAGTGACGAACTTACCTCGCCTTTACTTCCTGGTTTTAGCTGTGCTGTGGCAAGATTGTTTGGTTAGACGTTTTAAGATTGAGTGAGTGCGATCGCACCGCCTACATTCCTGAAAACTGTATCAAATCCAGTTTGTTTCTAGAAATCAAATCCTCTAAGCTAGTCGAGGAGTATCCAGTCGAATAGCTGCAAAAACCCGTGAAATATTTCTTTCTCACTGAAGGATGGACAGTAGGTAGAATCTGGGCATCTGATGGTCTATGGAATGAAACAGCATGGCGGCGACGACCAGACATTCAGCGGCTTAACGTTTGTCTAGTAGAAGCAAACGAAAAATTATGGCTGTATCGGGTAGAAGACACGATTATGACTGTAGAAGTCAGACCCGCTACTGCTTCAAGTAATGGTACAAAACAAGCGATCGGACAAGTTGTACTCAAGCGATTAATCACTGCCGAACAAGTCATCGATCGCTTGGGAACCGCCGAAGCTATGTGCCAACTCAAAAGCATTCAATCTGTAGTACAGTGAGTGGTGCGTGGTGCGTGGTGCGCGATCGGATTTCTATTCATATTCTCCTGGCTCCTGACTCAGCAACTCCTGTACGGGCGGGTTCACCCGAAATCTTCGTCGGAGTCAGAGATCTTTGGTGAACCCGCCCCTACGACTCCTGGCTCTTGAAACCCTTGATAACTGACAACTGACAACTGATAACTGATTCTCGTATTGCATTCAGTCCCGCCAATAGTTACACTTCTTTAATAATTCTCATTTTTGTATTGAATACCATTGCTGAATTTTACAAGTCAGATGGATCGTCCAGATCCATATCTAGTAAGGCTCGGTTGATGGCAATAACAAAAAGCCGAAAAATTATCCTGTAGAAATAACTCATCGAGGAGGAGCGTAGTCGATGGGACTACCTTGGTACAGAGTACACACAGTCGTCCTGAACGATCCAGGGCGGTTGATTGCTGTACATTTAATGCATACAGCACTAGTTGCAGGCTGGGCTGGTTCGATGGCTCTATACGAACTAGCTATTTACGACCCCAGCGATCCAGTATTAAACCCCATGTGGCGGCAAGGTATGTACGTACTGCCCTTCATGTCACGCTTGGGTGTAGTTGGCTCTTGGGGTGGCTGGAACGTCATGGGCGCTCCCAGCTACGACCCTGGTTTCTGGTCGTTTGAGGGCGTTGCTGCCGCTCACATCGTTCTTTCCGGTTTATTATTCCTAGCTGCTTGCTGGCACTGGGTTTATTGGGATTTGGAACTTTTCCAAGACCCCCGCACGGGCGAATCTGCTCTAGACCTGCCAAAAATGTTTGGTATCCATTTATTCTTGTCTGGTCTACTTTGCTTCGGCTTTGGTGCTTTTCACCTCACCGGACTATTTGGTCCAGGGATGTGGGTTTCTGACCCCTACGGCATCACCGGACACGTAGAAGCAGTCGCGCCGGAATGGGGACCAGCAGGTTTTAACCCGTTTAATCCTGGCGGCGTGGTAGCTCACCACATTGCTGCGGGTGTTGTTGGTATTATTGCTGGTTTATTCCACTTGACAGTTCGACCCCCAGAACGGCTTTACAAAGCTCTGCGGATGGGGAATATCGAAACCGTGCTTTCTAGCAGTATTGCTGCCGTCTTCTTTGCTGCTTTCGTTGTAGCAGGGACGATGTGGTACGGTAACGCCACAACCCCAATCGAACTGTTTGGTCCTACCCGCTATCAGTGGGATGATGGCTACTTCAAACAAGAAATGACCCGCCGCGTGCAAGCTAGCGTGGCTGAGGGTAAGAGCTTGTCTGAAGCTTGGTCGGAAATTCCCGAAAAACTGGCGTTCTACGACTACGTAGGTAACAGCCCCGCTAAAGGTGGTTTGTTCCGCGTCGGTCCGATGAACAAGACTAATGGTATTGCTCTGTCTTGGGCAGGACACCCCGTATTCAAAGATAAAGAAGGACGAGAATTAGAAGTTCGTCGTCTGCCTAACTTCTTTGAAACTTTCCCTGTTGTTTTAACAGATAAAGATGGTGTTGTCCGTGCCGATATTCCTTTCCGGCGAGCAGAATCCAAGTATAGCTTCGAGCAAACAGGTGTAACTGTTAGCTTCTACGGCGGTGAGTTGGATGGTCAAACCTTTACCGACCCAGCCGACGTGAAGAAGTATGCTCGTAAAGCTCAAGGTGGCGAAATCATCAATTTTGACGGCGATCAAAGCACCAGATTTGGCGATCTAGCACTTGCTAAGCCTGACGGTGTATTCCGTACTAGCCCTAGAGGTTGGTTCACCTTCGCTCACGCTACCTTTGCCTTGCTATTCTTCTTCGGTCATTTGTGGCACGGTTCTCGCACGATCTTCCGCGATGTATTCGCAGGGGTCGAGGCAGATTTGGAAGAACAAGTCGAATGGGGGCTGTTCCAGAAAGTGGGTGACAAGACCACTCGCCGTAAGGAAGCCTAAACTGAGGTCAGTTGTTAAGAACGGTTAAATATATTGTCGGGAAACAATTTTTCTAGCAGTTAATGTAACCGTTCTTTTCTTTTGATTGATAAACTATCAGTAAGAAGGAAGTCGTTAGGGAATACTGCTGTCTCTTATACACATCT
>NZ_PYCI01000122.1:0-19931 GCF_003015105.1 Chroococcidiopsis sp. CCALA 051
TTTTTTGCCCGTGCCCCTTTCCCGCTTTTCCGTCCTGCTCCGTGTCACCCACCATTTGTAGAAAAGCTTGCTTTGCCTCCCGCCTTTCTCCCCTCCCCTTTGTTCCTCTCCCCCCTCCGCTCTTTGTTTCCGCCCCGCGCTGGCCCCGCGCTTCGCTCGCTTTCCGCGCCGCCTCCCTCCTTCTCCTCTCCTTTCTTTCTCTCCCCCTTCCCTCCCTTCCCCTCCCCTCCCCTCCCTCCCTCTCTCCTCCCTCTCTCTCTTTCTCCCTCCCTCTTCCTCCCCCTCTTTTTTTCCCTCCCTTTTAATGTGGTTTGTGTCGTTAATATTTGCAGCAAGAAGTTGCAGTTGTTTAGTAACTCAGGTATGTTTCTTCAAAAATAGGTGTTAAATATTTAACAACGAAATGAGTACAATATACAACATTGAAAAAAGTAAATATTTAATCCTAAAAATAGCGCTTGCCGATCGCGTCTTTAAATCTTAACAATAGGTGCCGCGATCGCTCTTCTAATTTTTCCTAACACGAGAAATATTAATACACTTATAATCAACAAAAATTATTATATAAAATACCTTGATTTAGTTATAATGTGCGCCAACCATGTAACTGAGATTTATGGTGTGAGTTATGAAGTTATCTAAATTAGCCTTATTTGCCTGTCCTGCGCTCGTAGCATTAATACTTATAGCTCCCGATCCAGCTCAGGCTAGGGAAATTGTGACTCAACCTAACGATACCTCAAAATCGGGATCTCGTCCTCCCTTAGTAGACATTGTATTCGATCGCCCAACTCCTAAACCTTCTACCAATATCACAGAAACTCCCTCAAAAGATGAAGTTCCTACTTTAGATTTCACTGATGAAGAGTCGCAGGCTGCAATTCAAAGATATGGTTGTGACTGTTCTAGTTGTATTGTTGCAGTTCAGCAATTACAAGGTAAGCTACCGCTTTGATAGTGTAGAGACGTTACATGTAACGTCTCTACAATTTTTAAATTCGTTTTTTCGATTGTTTGAATTGACCTAAGATCGAAAGAGAACGATTTGCTACTGCTGGCTGGGTTAAAATGCCCTGGGAAGGGCTGAATAATAGTGCTAATATAAATAACCCTGAAACTACTAAGACAATCGCCGCACCAGAAGGAACATTGAAATAGTAGCTAAAATACATTCCAGTAACGCTACTAAAGCTCCCAATAACAGCTCCAAAAATCATCATTTGATGTAATTCTTTCACGAGTAAGTAAGCTGTAGCTCCAGGTCCAATTAAAAGCGAAACAACTAACACTATACCTACTGCTTGCATACTTGCAATAATTGTCAAGGTAATAGCAGCCGTTAAGCCTAAGTGAATTAAATTGACTGGTAGACCGACAGCTTGAGCGCCCAACGGATCGAAAGTATAAAATAATAGTTCTTTGTAAAATAGCTTAACTAAAAGCAAGATAATGATGGCGATCGCGAAAGTTTTCCATACATCGATTGTAGTGACTCCTAAAAGATCGCCAAAGAGAAACTGATGTAAGTCTAGTTTACTTTTGAGTACGGTAATTAGTGTAATTCCTAATGCTAAAAAGCCCGAAAAAACCAAAGCCATTGCTACATCGACTTTGATTTGAGACTGAGACTGAATCCAAGAGATGACAAACGTGCTGAGCGTACCGGAAATAAATGCACCGACAAATATATCAATTCCTAGAAAAAATGCGATCGCTAGTCCTGGTAACACTGCATGAGCGATAACATCTCCTAATAACCCCATCCGTTGTACGATTAAGTAAGTGCCGATAACCGAGCAAAGTATACCTAGTAAAATTGCTGTTACTAGCGCTAAACGCATAAATTCAAAACTTAGCGGTTCGAGTAATAAGTTAGTCATTTGTCATTTATTATTTGTTATTTGTTCGTGAGAGCTACTAATTCCGAATTCCGAATTCCGAATTCCGAATTAACAAAATGCTATCTCCATATGTACGTTGAATGTTGGCTGTTGTTGCGACTTCTTTGAGAGAACCGTTGGCGATTAACTGACGATTTAACAATAAGAGCCGATCGCATTTGATTAATGTTGTGGCGAGATCGTGGGTAATAACTAATAGAGTTTTACCTTGAAATTTTAATTCGGAAAATACATCAAACATAATTGTTTCGGTTTTCTTGTCGATACCAACAAATGGCTCGTCAAAAAAGAATAATTCTGCTTCCTGTGCTAGCGATCGCGCTAAGAAGACTCGCTGCTGTTGTCCGCCGGATAACTCGCCAATTTGTCTGTGACGCAGTTCCCACATCCCAACTCGATCTATAGCAGTAGCGACAATTTGCTTAGATTGACGATTGGGTTCGCGCCACCATCCCGTCTGTCTCGTTCGTGCCATCATGACAACGTTCCACACGGTCACGGGATAATCCCAGTCAATTTGCGTGCGTTGAGGGACGTATGCTACTGCATCCAGCTGTTGCTGTAAGGCGCGATCGCGATACTTTACCACTCCACATGCAGTTGGTACTAAACCCAACATTGCCTTGACCATCGTGCTTTTACCCGCACCATTAGGACCGATCGCGCCAACGATTTGTCCTGGTTGCAGGCGAAAACTGACATCTTCAACCGCAGATACGCCGCGATAGCTGACGGTTAAATGTTGGACTTCTAACATACGCCCTCTTGTAGCACAATGATAATCATTATCACTCAAGCTCGAAAATAAGATGTTAAAGTTGTCTGTCAAATCCATAGCGACCTTTGCGATCGCACTTGGTCTAGCTGGATTGAATCTCAGAGGGGACGAGGCGATCGCGCAGAAAAATAACTTACCGCTTGTAGTTGCAACTAACAGTATTACCTGCGGATTAACTCAAGAAATTGCGGCAAACACCATAGACTTAAAATGTTTAATCGAGCCTGGTGCTGACCCTCACTTATATCAACCGAAACCAGAAGATAGCAAAGCGATCGAGCAAGCGCAATTAATTTTGTATGGTGGTTACAACTTTGAGTCTGGTCTAATTAAACTAATCAAAGCCACCTCTAACCCCGCACCTAAAGTAGCAGTGCATGAGATTGGCGTTCCCAAACCCCAACAACTTGAGGAAGACGGACAAACCGTTACCGATCCGCACGTATGGCATAATGCCCAAAACGGTGTTCGCATCGCTAATGCGATCGCTGACTCCTTATCAAAAGCATTTCCGAATCACGCCGCAAAATATACTAGCAACACCAAACAACTGACGGGTGAACTCAAACAGATCGATACTTGGATTAAATCCCAGATTCAGACAATTCCACCCGGACAGCGTAAATTAGTCACCACCCACGATGCAATGGGTTACTATGCAAATGCTTATGGAATTCCAATTGAAGGAGCCTTACAAGGGATTAGCACGGAAGAAAGACCTACAGCTGCCAGGGTAGCAGAACTCGTCAAAGATATCAGAAAATCTGGCGTTCCGACAATATTTGCCGAAAAGACAGTTAACCCGCAACTGATTGAGGCTGTAGCAAGGGAAGCAAACGTCAAAGTTGCAGATAGAAAACTCTACGCTGATGGATTAGGAGAACCAGGCACAGACGGCGATACTTGCCCAAAGATGCTAGTTGCCAATACCCGCACGATTGTCGAGGGATTAGGGGGTAGTTATGCGGCATTTGAGTCCGCGCCGTAGTTTCAGGAGTCGGTAGGGGCGCACAGCAGTGCGCCCGTACGGGAGAGTCGCAATTCACAATTCAAAATTGGGACAAGGGAGTGTCAACTGCCAACCAACAACCAACAACCTTCAAACAATAAATTTCTTGACATTTCCGAAAAAATATGGTTATCTCTAGTAGACTTTTGGCGAATAAAGCTCAGAAGGAGGTTGGGGCGTGTTTTATCGTTGTGCCGTGTTGGGAATTTTAGGGTTGTTGGCTAGTGGTGTACCCGCTTACGGTCAAAGCTGTGAGTCATTAAATGCGATCGGGGGTGATGGGACGCAGGTGAGAAAAATCGTTTCCGCACCAGGAATGTTGATCTCTCGGAATAACTACAATACCGATTTTGGCGTACCAGGCGGTGCTACGTTCGATCGCTTTGTCGTCGATCTGATGCCAGAACAGACTGCTAAGTACAACATATCGGTTTACCTGAAATATAGCGATGGTACGAAGGATCAGTTCTATCGCAATTCTTCGGTGAGGCTGCTAGAAGGTCAACCGCTAAAAATTGCAGCTATTCCCCGTCGTGACAATCAACCCTATCAGGTCAATGTGAGAGTTGGAGATATCAGCACTACAGGTCATAAATATTCGGTTTCTGTAGCTGGTTGTGTGGTAGAAGAGGAATTTGGAGATGCAGGCACTTCCGAAAGAGCGAACGATCTCGACAGAACGGAAAATACAGAACTTCCCCCTAGTTTGGAAGATCCTAACCGAGTCGAAAATACCGAACTCCCAATAACTCTAGAAGATCCTAACCAACTGCATTAGGGTGTAGTATCCTACGTCCCACACCCCATACCCTCATAGCGTTGCTGCTAGTTCCTTGAGGCGATCGCTACCATTGCGAAAGATAGACCAACCATCACCTACGAGTACGGTTTCAATACTATCGATCGCAGCAATGCGGCGGACTGAGGCTACAGCATCCGCTTTGTGACTGAGCTTATTATCGGGCAAAATTGTCAGGCTACCAGCTTTGGGGGCGCGAATTAAGTCACCTGTAATTAAAGTTTTACCTTCAATTAACAGTGCCAATTCCCCAAGAGTTTTGGAACCAGATAAAGCAAAAACTTGTAACCCTGAGACTAACTCATCCCCATCCATCAACCAGCAGTCGCACGCAATGGGGAAGGTTTCTTTTTCACCTAATGGGGCAACAATTTTCGCTCCGATGACATGGGCGATACCTTTAGCTGCCCTAATGTGGTCTGAATTCGTGATAATAATCCAAGCTGCACCACCAAAGGAATTGAGGCGATCGAAATTGTAGTCTGATAGTGCCAAAGGATCGATGAGAATATTACCCTCAGGACGAATCCAAATGTAGCTATTGAAATCCATGTTTCGATCGCGGTCGAAAATAGACCATGTATACATATCTGGGCGATGCAACGATTTCATAAGCCATTCTCGATTGCTAACACTGATATTATTGGCAACTGAATTTAAGCTTAGGTTATCCTACCAGGGGAAAAGCAGCCGCGATCGCCCAACTGAAAAATAGAGAACATCCAATTGCATAAGCCCAAACATCTTTGACAGAGGCAGATGCGATCGCGAACATTGCCAAAAATAAGGGGAAGATAGGCAACAAGAGGAAGATAAAACCAATTTGGGGCAGAATTTGGATTGTGGCTAACAGTCCTATAACTAAGACTAAACTTTGTCCCAACCACCAAATAAATCGCGATTTAAGGCTACTTTGTCTTTGAGCAATACCGGAAGCAAGCAGCCAGGGAAAACACAACAGCGATAACCACAGCCACAGTTGCAAGCGAACGGGAACCAACCACCACTGTAACCAGACTACCTGCGCCATCGCCCCAAAAGCAACCCAAAGCAGGAGAAATAGCCCTAAACCCAATCCCAATCCTGCTAGAGTCAAACGCGGTAAACGCCAGTTAGCCAACAGCCAGACGATACCAGCCGCATAAAACCAAATTCCCAACGCACCACCTACCAACACGCCACCTAAGCTGGCAATGTCCGTGTTGCGGTTTAGTAATGCGAGTATGCCAATTGCCCCTAAAGGACTCAAGATTAAACCAATCCAACTTTTAAGGCGATCGCTTTTACTTACAGTGTCAGAATTGTGAACCTGAATTGCTGCTTGAAACAGCAGATCTGATACTCCTCTTGCAGGAAAGCGCTGCCAGATTCTCGGTGGCTGACGTAGTGTTGTCTCGCTTGAGATCGTAGGAGCAACAGCGCCTAAGATTAGAAGCCATGCAAATAGATGTACGCCATACCAAGTCATGCGATTATCTATATAATTGCTGGAATTTTGGATACCAAAACTGCGATCGAGCCAGGTTTTAGCAGCTTGGTGACTAACTTGGCGAAAGAGAATAGTAATATGTTCGGCATTGGGAATGACGACAAGCGATCGCCCTTGACTTTCTCCCCCTGCTTGTTGTAGTAATTGCTGGGCAGTGGCAACAAAACGCGGTTCCCAACTTCCTGCTTGTAGTTGCAAATTAGCCGGAACCTGAGGTGTGATTGCGGCTTTAGTAGGGGAGATAGCCACAGTTGCAGTAAAGCGATCGCTTTGTTGAATTGCTGCTGTCATCGCCGCACCGCTACCCATCGAATGTCCCAATACAGCGACTCGTTGCGGATCGACTCTAGGCTGAGCGAGTAAAGCTTTGTATGCAGTATCGAGATCGGCTTGGAGTGACGATCGTGCCAAGGGTTTGCTATTAGCTCCATGCCCGCTAAAATCCCACAACATCACCGCATAGCCTGCATGAGCCAGCGTGTAGGCATAACCCAACATTAATTGCTTAGAGCCTGCAAAACCGTGAGCTATCAGTACTCCTGGTATTTTTGGCGATCGCACTGGTGCGATATACAGCATTGGTATGCCATTTCTAGAGAGGGATTGTACGACTAGCCCAGTTCTTGCAGCCGCAATTTGCCACCAGGAAAGTACGATGAGGAGTAAAGCAATAATAAATAGAAATAAGCGTTGGCGAGTCACAATAATCGGGAGTCGTAGGGGCGGGTTCACTCAGAATATTAGTTGAGAAAAGAGTTTTTTGGTGAACCCGCCCGTACGGGAGTGGGATAGAAAAATTCACTACCGATTACTCAGCCTACAATAATGGAGCAATTTTATGGCGATAACAATTCGCGCCAGATTGACGCAAAGGATTTTTTCTCCGTGGTAGAAGCTTCGATATTTTAATATGGAAGGACGAATTGGAGTGCGAATCCTGATGAATTCTCAACTATTGTCTTCAGCGATTTCACAACCCTTGTCAGAACAGCGTGTAGTGCTGGAGGGCGTAAGTTGGCAGCAGTATGAATTGTTGCTAGCAACCTTGGGCGATGATTTTCCAGGGTTGCGGTTGAGCTATTTGGAAGGAACTCTAGAAATTATGACCACCTCTTCACTGCACGAAGAACTCAAAAAAACGATTGGGATGTTAATGGAGGCGTACTTTCAGGAGTCGCGCATCCGCTTTCATGCAATCGGCTCGGCAACATTTCGTAAGGTGGCGAAACAGCGCGGATTGGAGCCAGATGAGTGCTATTGCTTGGGGCAGAAAAAGGAGTTTCCCGATCTAGCGATTGAGGTTGTACTGAGTAGTGGCATGGTGGATAAGCTAGAAATTTATCGCGGGTTGGGGGTAACGGAAGTGTGGGTTTGGGAAAGCGGGCAATTTACGATTTATCATCTACGCGCTGAGGAATACGAGCGAATTACAACAAGCGAGTTATTGCCGGATTGTGACACGGGGTTATTAGCAAACTATGTGAAACCAGAGGAACAGTTTGATGCGGTGATGGCGTTTCGAGAGCAACTAAGAACGCGATCGCCAGGATGAATCAGCGCGATCGCAATTAGTCTCACCAATAATCTAATTCAACAATGTGGATGAAAGTTAAAATTTTCGGGGTTGACATGCGATCGCTAACAGGGCGATCGATTAAAACTCCCAACTGATGGAGCCAACGATTGTAAACGGTTCGGTTCTTTGAATGTATGCTCTGCTGTAGGCAAATGCAGCAGCGTCTATATCAAATAGGTTGCGCATATTAATCGCCGCATTAAAACGACCTCTCCGGTAGTAAAGGGCTGCATCAGTACGGAAGTAATCGCCCATTTCAAACGAGTTATCTAAATCTCCTTGTCGCGCACCCACATAAAACAACCCCAGACCAAAACCTAAACCTTCTAGATCCCCTGCTTGGATCTCGTAGGTTGTCCACAGACTGGCTTGATTTTCTGGCACGTTTGGCAATCGATTGCCGACCGGAAACGTGTTATCTTCAGTGACTTCTGCATCCGTGTAAGCATAGGCAGCAGTTACATTCCAACCAGGTAAAATCTCACCTGTAATATCTAGCTCGATTCCTTGACTGCGCTGTTCTCCAGTTTGAATGGAAAAGTCGGGGTCATCTGGATTGGGTGTAAGAACATTTGTCTTAGTGAGATGATAGGCTGCTAAGGTTGCTGAAAGCCTTCTGGCTAAAAAGTCGGTTTTTACGCCGACTTCGTATTGAGTTCCCCTTGTCGGATCGAATATGACATCTTCATCTGAACTTTGGTTGTCATAGCCATAAGCAGAGAAAAAAGATCGCGTATAGCTGGCGTAGAGAGAAACGTTTTCGCTAGGCTGATACACCAAGCCGATCCGAGGGCTAAAGGCATCATCATTCCGAGTTGGCAAGGTAATTACTTCTCCAGGTGTATTGAAGTCTCCTTCAAAGTCAGTTGAAACCCAATCATAGCGACCGCCGACCAGTAATTTCAGATTCTCACCCAAAGCGATCTGATCCTGGAGGTAAACACCGTAGGATCTCCTCACAAAATCAAGATCAGAGAACGTACCACGTCTTGAATATTCTAGGTGTGGGGATATCATAATTGGGATTGCGGATATCTATAGGCGGTACAGGCGTAGCAACTTCAAAGCCAGTACCAACATTACTATTGCGGTTGAAATCAAAACCCGTTAAAACCTGATGGGAAATCGCTCCAGTCTGGAACGTGCCAAGCAAGTCAATCTGTCCAAAATAGTTGTTTCTCTCATAGACAAATGTACTGGCTTGTACCGGATCTAAAAAGCGATCGTCTACCAGTGTGAAACCCGTACCTACATCCTCTCCAAAACGAGTCAGATTGATAGCAATATTATTGCGAAGCTGCAAATTGTCATTAAATTCGTGTTCCAGGGTGTAGCCAAATCTATGAGTAGTGACATCGATCGATTGTAATTCAGGATAGAAAGTAACAAAGTCTCGTGGTGTTAAACTACCATCGCTCAGAAGCACAGCAGTAGAAAGACCAGCAGCAGGGTCGGCAGCAAGGTTCGTGAATTCGTAGTAAAACTCTAAATTTGTCTGCTCTCCTAACTTCCAAGTAATGGAGGGGGCGATCGCTGTTAGTTTTGTATTAGAAATGTCTTGAAAATCGCTCGATCCTTGATAGCTGGCAATGAAGCGGTAAAGTAGAGTTTGGTCGGCATTCAAAGGACCTGAAAAATCTATACTGGGCTGATAGAGTCCGTAATTTCCTGCCTCAAGTGCCAGCTTGTAGTAGGGTTCGCTCAGGGGTTTTTTAGTGACCGTGTTAACAATACCACCTGGTTCCCCAGCTCCAAACAAAACTGAGGCGGTTCCTTTGAGAACTTCCACTCGCTCGACTGTTCCAATAGGTGACAAGACGTAAAAATCACCATCTGGAAAGCCATTTCGGAAATTGACAACGCCTGAACCAGCCTGGTCAAATCCTCTAATAATTCTGAATGTAATCGGCGCACCACCATAGGGTCTAGCACCAGTAGCTACACCGCTAACTGTTTCCAGTGCCTCAGTCACACTTCTCACGTTGCGGTCTTCAATCACCTGTTGCGGCACAACTTGAATTGATTGCGGAATATCTCGCAGGGGTGTGTCAGTTTTGGTAGCAGTTGTTGCATTTGGTACGCTGTATCCATCTTGCTCCCCTGTCACCACAATTTCCATTTCCTCGTCCCCTTGTGCGGTTCCATCTGGCGCGGGTGCTTGTGGTGCAGGGATTTCCTCTTGTACTTCTGGTGTAGATTCTCCTGGTTGAGTCGGAGTTTGAGGCAGCGCGGTTTCTCCTTCTGGTGGCGCTAGTGTGGGTGTTTGGGCTGTGGGAACAGTAGGAGTAGTTAAACTGAAAACGGTATTGCCATTACTCTGCCTGACCTTTGCTACTGGTATACCTTCAGAGCCGATCGCACTTATCCTAATCCCATTTGCTCCCTGCTGGGTAACGCTGACAACGGTAATTCCTGCAATGGGGTTTTCCTGACGAAAGCTTCCTTCTGGTAGAGCTAGACGAGCATTGACAATGTTAGCTACATAAGTTGTTCCGTAGCCGGAAATTACAATCGATAGCGGTTGCTTGCTAGTAGTTTCTAATACTACTTCTAAACCACTATCCGTTTGGTTGAGTCGTACCCCTGTAATTTTGATCGGTGTTGAAGTTTGAGCCAGCCAGTCTTTAACAGTTGTTGCCAGACGTTGCAAATCTTGGAGTCGGGATTCAGTTTTAACTTCAGCCGCTCGACTCGGCAATATTCCCAGCAAACTCAACGCTAATGAGGCGATCGCCCATACGCAAATCCTTGACGACTTCCAGCCACTCATATTCACTCCTGACACCAGTTGATGAAGCTTTATTGCCAATCACTCTTAATTGCAATAAGTGTCAGTGTAGAGAAGTATCAATAGATGCGTCTATCCAAAAACCGTCTGACGATCCCAAAACCGCCATACTGTTCCAATTAATTTTGAGCAAATGCAAATATCTGCTCTGCTGCGAGCGCAAATGCTGGAATCACCGTCGATTCAATTCGATTTTCACCCGCAAATACTTTGTCCTCGTACTGCCCTTCTACCCACTGACATACTGTAATCCGCCGTTCTTGAGGATCGACGATCCAATACTCGGCAATGCCCCGTGCTGCATACTCCGTTCGCTTGTACCGATAATCGCGAGTCCGATTCTCATCACCAGGCGAAACGACTTCAATAATTAGGATCGGCGGTGGCATATCGCGAGTAATGATGTTGCGGGTTTTGCCTTGCAGTGCTGCGTAGCCTTCTTCACTCAGCACGAGCAAATCGGGAAGCCGGACTTTTGCCCCTCGTCCGCTCACTTCAATTTCAACGTCTTTGAGGTTGAGAAGTGCGATCGCAAAATATTTTGCCAATTCAAACATCAAAAGTTTCGCAATCTGGCAGTTCTCATGCGATTCTGTCGGCATTTCTACTAATTCTCCATCCACCAATTCATAGCGCGTGTCCGTGCCATCGTCATAGGCGAGGAATTCTTCAAACGTCAACCGTTTTGAAGTTGTAGAAATGCTCTGATTCATAAGTGCAACCTAAACTCGGTTGTCTCTATCATGCTCCTAAAATTACCTTTTTGCCCAACAAACACTGACTAGGGGTAATGCCAAACTTGCGCTTGAAGGCAGCGGCAAAGCGTCCGAGATGACCGTAGCCAAAGCGATGCGCCACTTCTGTCACTGTCATCGATCGCTCCCGTAATAATTGCTCGGCTTGCAACAGGCGTTGCTCGGCTAAATATCCTACTACAGTTGTGCCAAACAGCGATTGAAACCCTCGTTGTAACGTGCGATCGCTCAGTCCCACCGCAGTAGCCAACTCCAACGACGAGGGAGGATTTTCTAATCGTCGCCGCAAAATATCTCGTGCTTCGTAAATGCGGGCGATCGTGGTCGGTTTCATTCGGGGTGATGGTTTCGGATTGCCCCGATCCGCCACGATTGGCGCGAGCTGCAACGCCATCAGTTCTAAACTTTTTGCTTGAAGATACAACCGCTTTGCCGCTCCCTCATAGGGACAGTGAATCATCTGCCATGCTACGCCCTGAATCGCTGGATTTGTTTTAGGGTAAATTAGCGTTTGCCAATCGTTCCCTTTCACTAAAAAGCTCAGTTCGGCGGGCAACTGCCCATTCTCATCTGGAAAGAAGGTGGTTAACCACTCCGCAGACATTTCGAGATTAATCCCCAAGTAAGACTGAGTGTTGAAACAAACGCCAGAGATCTCTCGCTGCACGCCGCTCCCAGAAATCATGGTGCATCCATTGCCCAGCACTCCACCCTGGCTATCGGGAACCATACCAGAGAGCAGCACCCCAAACTGCAACGGATGCTGCCATTCTGGTTGCTTGGTTTGGACAGTTTCACGATACTCACGGTTCCAAATCATCAGCCAGCAGTCTGGATACAGTTCAACAAAGAGGTTGTGTCCTTTGCCTAACTCTTGAGGCATTTCATGTATCTCGATCCCAGAATCGGGGTCAAGTTGAGGTGGGTTGTGCTGCGCGGCTTCATCCCACAGGTCGTCTTCTTCCTGCGCGGTCAAGGTAACGGTCACGATAGGTATTGGAGTAACGCTTTAATGAAAGAGATTATCAGTAGGAAGGACGCGATCGCAACTTGTATTCTGTATATATTGGCTTGTAGATTGGCTTGTAGTGGTGTTGCTACCTAAAATTTCCTTATCATATGAAAATGTTATTAAAGCAAATACTTAGTTTAGTGCTGGTGATGCTCGTAGAAATGGCGATCGCCTTTTCTACCCCAGCCTTAGCCGCAGAGACACCAAATGGAGCCAAAATCTTTGAAACTCAATGTGCTGGATGTCACATTAATGGTGGTAATATCGTCAGGCGCGGCAAGAACCTGAAACAAAAAGCCTTGAAAAAATATGGCATGGATTCAGTAGAGGCGATCGCTAATATTGTCACCAACGGTCAAGGAAATATGTCAGCTTACAAAGATCGCTTGACAGCAGAGGAAATTCAAGCAGTTTCCGCCTATGTCCTCCAGCAAGCAGAAGCAGGCTGGCGTAAACAGTGACCAGTGACCAGCGATCGGTAACCAGCGATCGGTGACTGGTAGTTAAGGGCGCTTGGTAAGAATGAAGTGTAGCTTGTATCCCCCACGGGGTAGGATGAATTTATAATCCGGAATTTGGAATTTAGAATTAACTGATAACTAACAATTGATAACTGGTCACTGGTCACTGGTCACTGATTAAGTATGGCGATCGCAATCGATTTTGGTACGAGTAACACTTGTATAGCCCGTTGGAATCCCGTGACGCAGCAAGCGGAAACTTTGAGTTTACCAGGCTTATCTCAGCAGTTGGGTCAAAATCCACCTCTGATTCCCAGTTTGGTTTATGTAGAAGATGCGGCAAGCGATCGCGTGTTAATCGGACAGACAGTACGCGATCGCGGTTTGGATTTAACGACTGACCCACGATTTTTTCGTAGCTTTAAGCGCGGTATTGGTACGGAGATTCAGGGATTTTTGCCTCAACTGGATGGCGAGACGGTTTCGTTTGAACGAGTTGGTAAGTGGTTTTTGAGCCAAATTATTGAGAAATTAGCCACTCAAGCCCCTGAAGACGAGCAATCCTTAGTCTTAACAGTCCCAGTAGATAGTTTTGAAGCTTATCGCTTGTGGCTGGGTGAGATCTGTCGTACTTTACCTGTGGAACAAGTCCGAATTTTGGACGAACCTACTGCTGCTGCTTTGGGTTACGGCATGGCAGAGCGGGATAATTTATTAGTCATTGATTTTGGTGGTGGTACTTTAGATTTATCTCTAGTCCGCTTAGATGGTGGTGGAAATGCTGCCAAAAAACAGACGGGGTTTTTGTTGCAATGGGGGAAGAAATCTTTTGCTAAAACATCAGGACAGAAAGTAAAAACTGCCCGTGTCTTAGCAAAAGCAGGACAAAATTTAGGCGGAACTGATATCGATAACTGGATTGTCGATTATTTCGCTCAAGAGAGAGGATTAGCTGTATCTCCTTTAACAACTCGCTTGGCAGAAAGGGTGAAAATTCAACTTTCCGATCGGGTGCAAGCCAGCGAAGTTTATTTTAATGATGAGACGTTTGAGAGTTACGAATTAGAATTAGACCGCGATCGCCTGACGCAGATTTTGACAGAACATCAATTTTTCGAGCAATTAGACGAGTCGATGCAGCAGTTATTACAACAGGCGCGGCGACAGGAGATAGAGGTGACAGAGATCGATGCTGTATTGTTGGTGGGTGGAACAGCACAAATGCCCGCCGTGCAGACTTGGGTGCAACAGTATTTTCCCCCAGAAAAAATTCATTGCGATCGCCCGTTTGAAGCGATCGCCCAAGGTGCGTTGCAGATCTGTCAAGGCGTGGAAGTCAAAGATTTTCTCTATCACAGTTATGGTATCCGTTATTGGGATAGACGGAATCAATGTCACAACTGGCATCCCATTATCAATCCAGGACAACCTTACCCGATGACAAATCCCGTAGAGTTAGTTTTGGGCGCATCGTTGGATAATCAGCCCAGTATCGAACTCATAGTTGGAGAACTGGGGGCGGAGACTGGCGGGACGGAAGTATATTTTGATGGCGATCGCCTGATTACCCGCCGTTTAGATAGTGGTAAGAAACAAGTACAACCCCTCAACGACCGAGATGGGGCGAGGCAAATTGCCCAATTAACCCCACCTGGGTATCCTGGGAGCGATCGGATTAAGGTTTTGTTTCAAGTAGACGCACAGCGCTGCTTGCGAATGACTGTAGAGGACTTACTCACTAATCAAACTTTACTCGAAGATCGAGTCGTAGCAGAGTTGAGCTAGAGTTGTAGAGGCGCTTCGCGCCTCTACAACCAATTAATCGATTGAGACATCATCCCACTTAACGTAGTCTCCCGAATTGCCAGTTCCCGACGTTCCCAGTTCGATCACCGTCCAGTATCTCGAAATCGGGACTTCAATCTCTAAGTATTCCCACCCATTTTTCTTGGTAGAAGTAGCTGAAATTTCGGCATCACCATTGCGATAGTCGTACCCTAATGCTTTCAGAGTTGCCGATGCCTTACCGTTGACATACACCCAAGCACCAATCTTGACTTTTTGTCCCTTTGGTAGCTGACCGACAATGCGCCGGACTCTCACTGGTGTATCTGGGGAGGCATTACCGTTGTTGAGTTTGACATATCCGTTTCCTCCGTGCGCTCCACCATTATCGTTACGGACAAAACTCACGTAGGGCGAAGCACCTTCTAGAATCCAGACATCGTTGCTATCAAACGGTATCCAGCCTGTTTCAACGTTATTGTCAGACTCAAAATCGGCATTACTCAGAGCTTCGTTTAAGCGTAAATCTTTGATTTGCTGATATGTCTTAGTTGGGTTAAAGTCTGGGGCAACAGCCCAGCTATCGTGACCGTCAAGATCGAATAGTAGTGCGTGGTCGTAACCGAAACGCTTCAGTTGTTGTCCGAAATAAGCAAACCATCGACGGCGACAGTCTTCTGTTTCAAATTCGGAACCGTTGCAATACTCGTTAATCGATCCCGATTCGCTGATTGCTAGAGGCTTGCGAATGCCACGCGATTCTAAGACTCGCCAAGGATGTCCGAGGCGATGCTCAGAAATTTGTCCGCCGTAGGCGTGCAAGCCAATATAGTCGCTCACCTCAGCAATCCCAGCATCTAACATTTCGTCTAACAGACCGGATTCAATTCCCATTACGGGCGGCGATTCAATTTTGATGTTCGAGTCAATTTCTTTCGCTGTTTCGTAGGCAATTCGCGTCATGTCAACGCATTCTTGAGCTGACATCTTACCGTTACCGTAGTCGAGGTCGGGTTCGTTATCGATGATGTAGTAAGAAATCTTGCCTTTGTAACGCATCATGACGTTACGCACAAAATAACGGAAATTTGCTTTCCACTGGTCGTAGTTACCGTCTCGATTGACGTGCATCCGTGCCGATAGTACCAGATGAATTTTGAGTCCGGCGTTGAGATAGCGATCGATGGCTGCATCTCTGGCTGACCAATTGAAACCAGCGCCCTCTGTGAAACCGCCAACACCATCCATACCCATACGGGCGACTTCTAAATTTAAGTCCTTCGTGTGCTGGATGGAGCGATCGACATATTCTGGATCGGTATTGTAGCCAGTGCCGTTATTAATTCCTAAGTAACTTGTTAGCGCCCGTGCTGGCAAAGTGTAGAGGAGAGCCGAGGCAACGAAAATAGAGGCAATTGTTTTAGGCTTGAGCGATCGCAATAACGATTTGTTTTGAGCTAGGTGTTGGATCTTTTGGTGTAAATTCATCTTGTACCCTGATAAGTTGACAAGCGACTGCCAGCCCCATGCATCACTCAACGCAACTAGAATTTCGTGCGAGTGTGGGACAAGTCACGCAGATTTGCACTTGCTTTCGCCCTCAGCAGTTTTGATTAGAGAAATTGTGGTTAGGGGCAGAGCGTTGAATGCAAATAGCTTTTCAAGTAGGTTAAAAACGCTCTATTTCAGTGCAGTTATGCCATCGAGAAGTGTAACGACTTGAATAAATTGTGAATCATTACACCTCATGCAAATCTAGGTTTTTGACAGACGCAGATCGGTTACTTTACATCAGCTTTAAAAAGCTAAACTAAACCTAAAGTATTCTCGCTTCAGTATGCATTCAAGCGAAAATTTACTGATTTATTTAGTAGGTAATTTCTCAGAGTAGCTTGCAGCTATAGACTTGGAAGAACATAAAGCATAAAATCAACCAAAATTCAAGCTATTCAAGTAAAAAACATCAATAAAATACTTGTATTAGCTCGCCTAAAAAAATCGCAGTCATGCTTGAAAGCCGATAGAGCAGAGGGTTTCATTCAGCGTGATACTTATCCAATACATCGCAGGTTTTGATTCGATCCCCCCTGGTTCCCCCCTTTTTAAGGGGGGAATCATAGCCCCCTTTTTAAGGGGGTTGGGGGGATCTTCAAGGACTATGCGCTCTAACCAAGAAGTATTGTGATACTTATCGAGTCGCGATCGCAAACTTACTAATAGTAAAATTACGGTACTTTTGGCAAATGATTATATTTTTTGACTAAAACATGTATATCTAATTATTTAGCTAAATCTATTGCTATAGCAGTTCTAAATGATTTGTAAAGCAGGCTTCTAGCCTGCCGCAGGCTAGAAGCCTGCTTCGTTCATGAATCAAATAGGATTGCTATAGTTGAATCAAAATTTATTCTATTATAAAATTAGGTAATTGCACTGACCGCTCCGTACACCTAGCCTTCGGTAAAGCTTTGCGCCTTTGCGCGACCCACAAAATCCATCACCGCCTATAAGCCAGAGCAAAACGCTCAATCCCAGCCAAATCTGCAAAAATCTGAATATTCATATAACTCCCCTGCTGCTGTAACAACTCGCTTACAGTTTCAGCCTGTCCCCCCATCATTTCAATTAACCAAAGCCCACCCGATCGCAAATAAATTGGTGCAGTTGCAATCAAATGACGAATGCAATCTAAACCATCTGCACCACCATCCAAAGCTGAATGCGGTTCGTGATTGGCGACTTCTGGTTGTAGTTGAGGAACCAATTTGCTAGGAATATAAGGCGGATTTGACACCATCCCGCAAACCTGACCTTGGAGAAATTCTAACGGCTCCCACCAATTCCCTAAATAAAACTTTAGCCGATCGCCGTACCCTAAATTTTGAGCGTTACTTTGGGCAATTACCAAAGCCGAGGAACTGCGATCGACAGCATGAACTTCAGCCGCCGGAAAAACAGCAGCCAAGCCAATCGCGATTGCACCGCTACCCGTACCCAAATCGACCCAATGTCCCCGTTCTAATCCAGTCACAAAACTTTTGTTAACCGCTGCAACTGCCAAATCGATTAAAATTTCTGTTTCCGGTCGCGGAATTAAAACGGCGGGAGAAACTGCTAGCTTAAAATCCCGCCAGGGTGTAGTCCGGGCAATGTATTGTACTGGTAAGCGTTCTTGCAACCGTTTCTGCCACAATCGATCCAACTCAGCTAAAGGTAACTTTAACTGAATTTGCGGTTGGTGCTTATATAACTCCAATCGCAGGGAAAGAGTATCTAACCCTGCGACTTCTTGCAGCAACCAATCTAGTTCTGTAGGCGAGACATCAGCCGCGATCGCATCTATTGCAGCTTGCTGTCGCCATTGCCACAGTTCTAGACCAGATGTATTCATTTGGGTTGTTCGGCATTAAGGCTTTTTAGCTGGTTGGTTGGGTGCTGCTGGTTGAAGCGATCGCACGAAGTCAATTGATTCTTTGGGAGGAACCAAAACAATTTGACTTAAACCCTGGTCGTTGCGAGTTTGCATTGCTTGCAATACTCCCTCCAAGTTGACAACTTGGATTTCAATTGTCGAAGCGAGATCGGGTTTCTGTTTCTTAAAGCGTTCCAGCATTGCCTGCAATTCAGTCTTATTAAAAAAGAAGGGAATGACTTGCTGATCTGCTTGTTTAATTGTCAGGTAGCCTTTTTCCTTGCCAGCTTTAGCGACAAATAATGGCGTTCCTTTAAATTGCTCCGGCTTTTGACCGCTTTGCTGTAGTAATGTTTTTGCAGCGTCAACTTGCTGCTGTCCTGGGACAAAGGCAAAGTTGGGAGAATTCGGCTTTTTCTTATTTGTTTGCTCTAGCTTGTAAACTTCTGCTAGAGAGACAGGCACAACTCTAACATTTTTCGCTAACTCTGGATTTTTCTGCTTCAGGCGATCGATAAATGCCTGTGCGTCTTGGCGATTGATAAAGACTCCAGCTACTCCCGATTTATCTTTTTGATCTGGTACGGAAGCTACCAGTGGTGCGCCCTTATTATCCGTGATTGTAAACATTGGCACGGGTCCAAGCTTTTGCAAGATTTGTTGTTCTGGCAAAGCCAAGACTTCTAGAGCGCCCATTGTCGTCGTACCAATAATGGTACTTCCCACCACTCCTAACGTTGCACTCCAGCGAATCATCGATTTTATAACTGATTTCATGAGTATTCCTGACATCAATGACCAGATTGTGTTTCTTCCAGCGGTGGTAAATATACCCACCCAACTAGTTGTAGTTATAGTAGCAGTGTCTTGGCAAGAGGGTTGACTAACCAATGCGATCGCCACTGACTATTGCTGACGGCATAACCCCGCTGGTTGTTCGCATTCCGTAAATATTTTAAGAATTAAACAGATTTGTTGCCCAAGGCTTAATTAATCGGGATGACAGGATTTGAACCTGCGACATCCTGCTCCCAAAGCAGGCGCGCTACCAAGCTGCGCTACATCCCGTAGCTGACACTCTTTCTAGATTAACACAAGTACCCCACAAATTAACTCAGAAGTTTAGATAAGATATTGAAAACTATGCATGGGTCTAGCTTAAGTAGAAGTGATATCCAGATTGATCCAAGTTTGAACTTCACCAGCAGGTTCGATATAAATCAAATCGGTTCCCGTATTTAAAGCATTGCGCGGAGCTGTCCAAGGCTCCAAACAATAATAGTCCTTACCCTTAATTGTCCAGAAAACTAGCGTCCCGTAATAATTACTGCTCCATGTCAGTTGTAAACGCTGAGAATTGTCGCTGACAGTCGCTTTTTGGTTTGAGATTGGTCGGAAGGCTAAATCGAGTTCTTCTTGCTCGAAATCAAAATTTCCGCTGAAGGCGTGCATTTCCTTCGTAATTTGATTTTGAAATTGAGTCGCTGGAATCTCAAATTTCAAAGCCGTTTTGTCAGAGACTTGGAAATAAGGGTGTAACCCTGTCGAAAATGGCATGGGAGCGGACGAGTGATTGACAAATCGCTGCCAGATTCCCAGCCAGTGACCTTTAAACTCGTAGGTAAACTCTACTTGGAAGTCGAACGGGTAAACCGTGCGAGTTTGCTCGTTACTGTTGAGAACGAGCGTGAGACTAGCACTGTCGTCCTTAGCTTCAGATTTTGTTACTTCCCAAGCTAAATCGCGGGCAAAACCATGTTGTTTCAGGGTATATTGCTGTCCTTGATACGTATAGGTGTTATCCGGTAAGTTACCGCAGATCGGAAACAAAATAGGAATTCCGCCTCGTATGCTCATTTCAGGACGAGCAAACCGTTCTGCGTCCAAGTAGAGAATTTCTCGTCCCCGAACGCGCCAGCGGGTAATAATTCCCCCTCGTTCTGGTACGACTTCCAACCGCGAATCAGTGGATGAATCTGTTAGAACGTAGGTTTGGTATTGTTGTTTTTGCTGTGCAATGGTAAACACGAGTTATGTTGGTAGTTGGTAGTTGGTAGTTGGTAGTTGGTAGTTGGTAGTTGGTGGTTGTAGTTATCCTCCTTGTCACCCTTGTCACCCTTGTCACCCTTCGCCCCCTAATCCCCACTCCCTTCGGTCGTGGGGAAG
>NZ_PYCI01000123.1:0-19662 GCF_003015105.1 Chroococcidiopsis sp. CCALA 051
CTTTAATGCCACTGCGAGAGGTCAACATGACAATGGGTAACTGTTGGAAAGCTGGATTGGATTTCACCCTAGCTAAGAAACCGTACCCATCGAGCCGAGGCATGTCAATATCGCAAACTACGGCAGCAATTTGAGAACCACTCATCAACTTTTCTAAAGCATCCAGTCCGTCTTTGCCTTGTTCGACTCGATATCCTGCTTTTTCTAGCGTCAAAGATAAGAGGCGGCGGACGTTAATCGAGTCATCGACGACTAAAATTGTCGGGCGTTGGTTTTGTAGTTCTGCCGCTGCACGATGGCGATCCTCTGGCTCTAAGCTGGCAGGGTGTTGGCTAGTGGCAATCCAGTAAAGTAACTCTGGGGTGTTGACTAAGGGAACAACTTTACCATCGCCTAAAATCGTACAGCCGTTGAAACCAGGAGGCATGGGAATGTTACCTTCGACCGGACGGATGGCAACTTCCTGTTCGCCCCAACAACGGTCTACTTGCAAACCAACCCAATCGCTACCATTAGCAATTAATAATACTGTTGGTGCGCTCATCAGGGGCTGAGTTCTTTCTTCGTTAGCGTTTTGCAGGCGACGAAATTTCAGCCAATCGCCCAGATAAATCAGCGGGACTGAGTATTCTTTCCAGTGCAGTTGTGGTTTGTCTTCGATTGTAGATATTTGTTCTACATCGAGCAGGAGCATTTCTTCGATCGCCGTGGTAGGAAAAGCCAGTAATATCCCCCGACTTTCCACCAATAGCACCCGTGCCACCGATAAAGTCAGGGGAACGCCGATCGTAAATGTCGTACCCACTCCTGCCTTGGTTTCTACTTTAATGTCACCGCGCACTTGGCGCAGGTTCGTGCGGACGACATCCATCCCGACACCGCGACCAGACAAGGAAGTGACTTCATCGGCAGTACTAAAACCAGGCTCGAAGATCAGGGTTAAAACTTCTTCATCGCTAGCATTGGCGATCGCCTCCCGATCGAGTCCTAGATGTTGCGCCCGCTGTCTGACTTTATCGAGCGCAATCCCCCGTCCGTCGTCTTTGAAGGTAATCAGGGCTTGATTGCCCCGATATGTTGCTTCAATTGAAATCGTACCTTGTTCCGGCTTGCCGCTAGCTTTGCGAGTTTCAGGGTCTTCTATACCATGATCGAAGGCATTACGCAACAAATGCATCAGCGGGTTGCTTAGGGCTTCTAAAATACTGCGATCGATCGGGGTATCGCCACCTTGAATTTTCAGTTCGACATTTTTACCGTGCTGTAAAGCCAATTCCCGCAAGGCTCTAGGAAACCGCCCGACCAGATCGGCAAACGGACGCATTCGCAGTTGGTTGATGCAAAATTGCAGTTGTTTTGCCGTGCGGTTGAGGTCGCCAACAATTTGCTCTGTTTCCTGCAAGCACAGATCGATGTCTCCGCTCACTTCTTGCAATTGCACCAGGTTTGCCATTACTTCTGTCGAAGCCTCGTCTGCTGCCTCATCTAGATTATTACCACTATCTATTGAGGGCGTTGGCTGAGGCGATCGCGCAGTTGTGTCCTGCTGCAATTGGCTGCTGTCAGGAGAAAAGGCAACTTCCGATAAAGATGATGTCGTGGGTAAAGCCGATGGAAATGGAGACGGTGGCAGTGTTGCAGTCCGACGACGGTGATGGGATTGTTGCAGCGATCGCACTTTCCGTTCCAGAATTTTGACGGAGTTCCGCAACCTCTCTATTTGTAAGTCGAGTCCGCTGCGTTCTATGGTCAACTCCCCAAACAGATCGTTGAGTTGCTCTAGCTGTTTGAGTGGAACTCTAACGGTATTTTCCTGCGTCTCCTTCAGTTCGGCTGGCGGCGCGAGATCGAGCGGAGATGATAATCTGGCAGGACTAGCATCTGTAACGGGTGCAGGATCGGCAGTACTTGGACTTGAGACAACTTCCTCTACAACACCATCTAAATTGAGCGTCGAGGGTAAACCCTGTAATTGTCCCGCCATAATTGCGGCTTGCGATCGCCGCCACACTCGCAAAGCTGCTTGGGCAATCTCTTCCTCCCGTGTGGGTTGAGTTGCTAATAGCTGTTTTACGGAGCTACACAAACTGTTAAACTCTGGTAGCTCTAGCACTTCCCCTAAATCGCTTAAATCTTGAGCGATCGTCACAACTTCTGCGCCCAAGTTAGACTTATCCTCTTGCGCCAAAATCGTCTCTAGCTGCTGCAAATAAGCATCAACTTCCGATTCAAACAGCATTTGGATCGTTTCTAATCCCTGCTGCGGTGACAGAGGTGTAACTGTTTCCTGTTCTTCCCTTGGTTCTCCCAGTATTTGTTGCAACTGCTCGAATAGCGGTTGAACTTGACTTGTCTGCCATTGCTCGTCCACAACGTTTGTCTGGCGATTTGTCGTGACGACGTGGCGCAAACAATCCACAGCACTCAACAGTAACCTTTCCACTTCTGGCTGAATCTGCTTCTGAGTTCTGATGACTTTAAAAAAGTTTTCCAGGCGATGAGCTAAATGACTCAGAGTTGAAAATTCCATCATTGCCGCTCCACCCTTAATCGAGTGTGCCGATCGCAGCATGGCATCGACTTCTTGCCGCGTCAGTTCTACACGACTGCTAACTCCAATTAGCTTTGACTCGATCGCATCCAAATGGTCTTGGGCTTCTTCTAAAAACTGGAGCTGAATTTCACGTTCTTTATCCTGAGACATTTTGGTGAGGAGTGGTTAGTTGATGGTTGATGGTTGATGGTTGATGGTTGTTGGTAAGAGGCAAGAGGTAAATTTTGACTTCTCCCTTGTCTCCCTTGTCTCCCTTATCCTCCCCAGCTCTCTTCTCCCTTAACTGTCTCATCCTCGTCAACTATTTCAGCTTTCTTCCTGCCCAATTCCCGCATTTCGTCGCCAACTTTAAACTTGCCAACTGAAACTTGCAGTTGTTGGGCAACTTCTACGGTGCGTTGTAGGGAATTGGAGATTTGACGGGAGTATTCGGAAGATCCTGCCGATACACCAGCAATTTCTTGCATCAATTCCGTAACCATTTGTGCTGTCTCGACTTGGGAAATCGTGGCACGCGAAATCGATTGCACCAATTGATAAATTTGATGCGATTCTTCTAAAATTCGTCCCAAACTTTGTTTGGAATCTTCCACAAAATTCGCGCCTGCGATCGCCTGCTGGTTGCCGATTTCCATCGTCCGCACGACATGGCTCGTTTCCATTTGAATATTCTCGACAATTTGTTCGATTTCCTGCGTGGCTGCGGCTGATTTGGCGGCGAGTTGCCCGATTTCTTCTGCCACGACAGTAAATCCCCGTCCGGCTTCTCCGGCGCGTCCGGCTTCGATGCTAGCATTAATGGCTAAAACATTGGTTTGCAGGGCGATGTGATTGATTAAAGATACGACTTTAGAGATCTGTTGAGTCGATTCGCCTAACTGCTTGGCTTGCATCGCGGTTGTTGTCACTGTATCGCGCAAACTCAAAATACTCTGTACCGTGCGATCCATTGCTTTGCCACCAGTCTCTGCCGTGCTAAAAGCAATGCTAGCAACTTCGGCGGCGCGGTCGGCGCTAGCTGCTACAGCTTGAATCGAATGAGTCATGCGCTGTACTGAGTCTAGGGTGCGATCGATATCCTGGGCTTGTTTGAGTGCTTCATCGGCGAGTTGGCGGATTGCGCCTGCGTTTTCGTCTACCGAAATATTCACTTGTGTTGCCGCTTTTTTCACCTGCACGACTAATTGTCTGAGGCTTTCGATAATGGCGTTGAAAAATTCTGCTACCGTACCGATTTCTCCAGTGGTTGTGTTTGCCCTGACTGTCAAATCTCCCCTTGCCGTGCCTTCAATTTGGGCTAGCAATTGTACGAGTTTTTGCTGCAAAATTTCTTTTTGTTGTCTTTGGTCGAGGGAAATCGTTTCAGCTTTTTGGCGAGAAGCTTCTACCTGTTCTAAAAGATGAGCTTGATCGAGGGCAAAGCCAATTTGAGTTGCTAATTGGGTAAATAAATCGATATCCGCTTGCTGCCAGATCCGTGATTTAGAACATTGATGGGCAATGAGTAAACCTAACAATTCGCGATCGCGAATCAGCGGCGCAACCAACGTAGCCTTGACTTCAAATTTTTCTAACTGTTTGACATGACAAGCTGCCAGTCCGGCTTGATAAATATTATCGATCGCCCGTACCCTACCTTCGCGATACTGTTGGGCGTAACCTTCCCGAAAGCAGCTATCATCTATTGTTTGCCCGACTAACTGTTGCCAACCAGGGGCTACTGACTCGGCAATAATTTTTCCCTGCCAGTCAGGATCGAAGCAATAAACCACAACGCGCTCTGTTTTCAGGACGCGCCGTACTTCCCGCACAGCAGTAACTAAAATATCTTGAAAGTTAAGCGACTGCCGAATTTGCAAGGTTAGATCGGTGAGTAAATTGGCTCTTTCGACAGTGCTTTGCTGTTGTTCGAGTTGGGTTTGCAGTTGTTCCGCCATGCGGTTGATATTTGCCGCTAACACCCCGACTTCATCTTCGCCTGTCACCGGAACGCGAGTGTCGAGTTTGCCTTGTCCTAGTTTGCGCACGGCGCGAGAAACGGTGACGATCGGGCGCAGGGCGCGGTTGACTAGAATTGTCGCGATCGCCGCTGCTAGTAATGTGGTCAATCCCGTTGCTCCCATAAAAGTGAGCAGCAATCCGCCGCGAATGTCGGCAAACAGTTCGTCACTAGGCTGAGCGATCGCCACTCCCCAGTTCAGTTTGGCTAATTCTTTAATTGCTGGTAACGGCGCATAAGATAGCAAATATTCTTGTTGTTGCTGGCGATTGATATCGTATGTACTACCCAGGGTTGACGATTTTTGCAGTTGCGTAACTGCCTGGGGAAAAATTGCTTTGACATCTTTACCCAAGTATTCGGGATACGATGCTGGGGCGATGAAGATCGTACCGCGCTCGTTGAAAGCCAGGAACTCCTCAATCTGCAAGCCAGGAATATTTTTGGTCAGCTGCCGATCTTGCTGTTGCACGCTGCGATCGAAATACGCTACAGGAGTGCGGGTACGGACTACGCCAATTGTTTGTCCCGTATCGGGATCTTTGACTGGTGCAGCGGTAAAAATCGAGTACTGTCCCGTAGCGATAGATTTACGCGGCGGCGTAATGACTGGGCGATCGCCCTTCAGGGCTGCCTGAAAGTAGTCGATTTTGTTGTAGTTTTGAATGACATCTCCAGACGATTGCATCACGACATCGCCGTCCAGATCTAGCAGGATGATACTGTCGTAGCCTTGACCGTTCTTAATGTATTGGTCTAAAAATGCTTGTCTTTCTGCTTCTGGTAGCGATCGCCGAATATAAGGGCGATTGAATAGCGTCATACTTGCCAGGGTTTGTACGTCCTGGTAGCGTCCGATTAAAAATCGATCTAAGCGATCGGCGAAAGATGCAACTCGCACTTGCTGTTGCTGTCTGATATTCTGAGTAATATTACTACTGGTGAGGTGATAGGCGGTTGCTCCTAAAAGAACGATCGGCATCGTGCTAACCGCGATCGCCCCAAGCGTAGCTTTGGCTCTCAAGCCGATCCGCTGCCACCACCACGAACGCGACTTGGAGGGAGGACGCTTGACTGAGTTAACGCCGTGAGGCACTGTAGTTTGTCCGGCAGCGATCGTCAGCGGGTTGGTATGACTTTTGCTTAAACCAGACTCCGGCTCTTGAGTGCGATCTGCTTGACGATTCATACCAGTTTTGCGATCTTCTCCTGCCGTGTCTTGCCTCGGTTCTTTCTTAGAGCGTATATTCATAAACTCAGCGTCTCCAGTAAGAGCAATTCCGCCAAACACCAATCATTTCAACATCAAAGCTATTTCCTGTACAGAGCGGGGGCAAGTAAAATTGCTTCTGCATTGACTACGAGTATTAACTCTTGTTCCTGGACGATACAGCCATGAAGGAAAGGAATTAATGCTGATGTTACCAGCTCTTTTGAGGATTGAACCAAGTCTGGAGTAAAGTATTTTACGCCGTTGACTTCTGGTACGAGTAACCCCAAAGTCATCTGCTGGGCTTGAATTAAAATGACGTTATATTGCGAGATATTATGGTCGAGCGGCTGCAAGCTGAGGATCTGAGCCAAATCGACTACCCACAATACCCGATTGCGGTGGTTCAGCAAACCGACTACACACTCAGGCATATTGGGCATAGGGGTGATTCTCCGTGCCGGTATCATTAATACCTCTTGCACGTACTCCATTGCCAAAATAGCAGGAATTTGTTCTGCCAGATAAAATTTTAAATATCTTTCACCTGGACGGGTTTCTATTTCTGCTGAATTCATTCGCGATCGCAATTAATTTGGCTGAGCTTGCCTAACCGAAGATCTATCGATTTTGGCATTTAGCATAACACCATCAGTCTTGTTGGGAACAAAATTTATAATTCATTAAGAGTGGCTAGTGGCTAGTGGCTAGTGGCTAGTAGTAAATAGGGTGTGGGGTGTGAGGTGTAGTGGATTGTTAACTGGTCACTGGTCACTGGTCACTGGTCACTGATAACTACTCCCTTAAATTCAATCACTACTCTTAGTGGGACGAAAAGCGTCTAAAAAATTGAGTAAATTATACATCTGACGAGATTGAATCCAAAGCTTTCCTTTCCCTCGGAAGCGACAAACCAATCCTTCCCCGCCTAAAATTCCCGTTCTCAGATTCTTAAATGATAGACCACCAATCATCTCTACGTGGTAACTGAGTGAATCTTCAAAAGCAACCACGTAACCCGTATCCACTACATAATCGCCTTCTACAGGAATTTCAATAATCGCACCGTAAGAGCTAAACCAAAGATCGCCCTTACCAGTAACTCGTAACAAAAATAAAGACTCACCGCTAAAAAAACCTCTAAATCCTTGAAATGAAGGGTCGATTTCCATTGTATGGCTAGCTGCAACAAATCCCGAAGATTGCAGCATTAAACCGTTACCATCTAGATAATAATGCTGAATATCTCCTGGCACTCCAGGGGAAAGCAGTAGCTGTCCGGCTCGTCCTTCAGCGGTAAATTCGCTCATAAATAAAGACTCACCTCCTACCATTCTGCCTATTCCTTTCATCAATCCCCCTTTCATTTTGGATTTCATTTTTATCCAAGAGTCCATCGCCGCCATTGCCCCAGATTCGACTAGTACAGTTTCATTTGCCCTCAAATCGAGTTGCAAAGAAGCATAAGCAGGAGAATGTTCGATTTTATAAGTGATATTCATAATTGGTAATTGATAATTGGTAAATTTGTAGAGACGTTACATGTAATGTCTCTACACTGATAACTGATTCCCTCATTTTGCAGGTAATTGCGAGCCAACTATTTGACCGAAAGCATTAGCATTGTGAGTTTGGCAAAATAATCTGCCTTTACCTTGAAAGCGACAGGCTAATCCTTCTCCACCTAAAAATGCTCCAATTAAACTAGAGCCAACTTTTGTAATGCTAAAATTTAAACTTTTTTCAAAAGCAACAATATGCCCAGTGTCAACGATATACTCGCCATCAACAAGAATTTCGTAAATTGCTCCGAAAGATGTCAAAATAATCTGACCAGAACCACCTATATCTAACCAAAAAATTGATTCTCCTGAAAAGAACGATCTAAAGCCTTGAAACCCGACGTTAATATCAACATTTGCTTCGCTAGCTAAATAAGAACTTGCTTGAACAATTAGCCCAAATGATGACATTTGATAAATCAAAATATCGCCCATTAATTTAGGGGCTAAAAAGACTTCACCGTCATGTGTGGGAGAACGAAATATACTCAAAAATAAAGACTCTCCCGCCATCATTCGTTTAAGTCCGCCCAGAATGCCACCACTTTTTCCTTGTCTGAGGGTAGTACTAGCATTGATATAACTACTCATAGCAATCATACTGCCTGCTTCCGCCACTAACTCCTCGCCAGCACTCATCCTAATATGAGCGATCGCGCTATCGGGTTGATGTAAAATATCTATGTTCATAGAAGTCAAAAGTTAAAAGTTAAAAGTCAAAATCAGCTACTCACAAATGACAATGACAACTGACTACTTAACTTGCGATCGCAAATATCTAACTAATCCATCAATACTGCGAGATTGTAAATAAATATCGCCCGTACCAGCAAGACGATTGACTAATCCTTCGCCAGAGGTGACGGAACCAACTAAGCCACCAGCTAAGCCAATGCTCATTTTAATTTTTGGTTCGTAGGCAACTAAATGTCCGCTATCGACAATAAATTCTCCTTGAATCTGCTTTTTTGTAATCCCGCCATAGCAGCCAAAAAATGCCCTACCACTACCACTAAGTTTCAGTTTAAATAATCCTTCGCCTGCCAACCAACTTTTAATTCCTGCCCATTGTAAGCCCATTTTCACCCCTGCACTATGGGCGACAAATGCCCCTGGTTGCAAGCAAATATCTCCCTGACTCAAATCAAGTCTGCCAATATCGCCAATTGTGGATTGAGTTAAAACTAATCTAAGGGATTGTTGAGTCCGATTGGTAAAAGTATTAACGAATAACGATTCGCCACCCAAAAACTTTTTCAGTAAGGCAGGAATTAAACCACCAGAAAATTTAGTTTGGATTGATAACTGGGCATCCATACTCGTCATTGCCCCAGCTTCAGCAGTAATACTCTCCCCAGGATCGAGCGTGACGAAAATAGCAGCAAAGGCTGGTTTGTAGCGAATATCGTATTTCAAAGCCCTAATTCCTACTCTCGATAATGCACTTAATATGGAGCAGAAAATGAGCGATCGTCTAGATTTCTTGAAGAATTAATAAGATTTTGCTAAATTATTTACGATCTGTGATTCAAATCGGGAGTTGGGAGTCGGAGAAGAGAGCTGAGGGAGCAATCGGGAACTGGGGGTGAACAACCAATTACCCATTACCCATTACCAACTACCAACTACCCATTACCAATTATCCAGAAATCGACAACACCCAATCTCGCAACAATGAATTCACCTGTTCGGGAACTTCATCATGGGGACAATGACCTGCTTTCAAGAAGTATTCTCGCAATTGTGGATAATATTGACGAAACTTTGGACTTCGCCCTCTAGCATTCATCCACGGGTCGCCCTCACCCCACAATAACAGTAACGGGCAAGTCAATTGTTGTAGCAATATATCAACTTTTTCCCCTTGAGGAGTGCTGAAAACCGAGGCAAACACATCTACTGCACCAGGATCGCACGCCGGACGATAAATATCTTCTACTAATTGGTCTGTAATGGCACTTTTATCAAGATAGACTTTTTCTAAAGTTTGCCGAATTACCCACGGTTGGCGAATGTACTGAAATAACAGAAACCGCGCCCAAGGCTGCTGAAAAGTCCACTTGGTTACATCTCCGAAGAATTTTTGCCATAAGTCCGGCTGGCGTGGTGGTTGAACTTCAGCTTGCACTGATTCTGATTCAACACTAGGCTGTTCTTCGCTAAAAGGACCGGCACTATTCAATAATACTAACCCTGCTGCGGCATCTGGACGCTGGGCAGCAACGCACAAACTCGCATATCCACCTAATGAATTACCCGCCAGTACCGCAGGCTGTTCGATAACTTCGGTGATAAAATCATGCAGTTGGTCGCGCCACAAGTCACCGCTATATTGCAGTTTAGCTTTAGCGGAGCGTCCGAAACCAATCAGATCGATCGCGTAGACTTGAAAATCCTTTTGCAGTTCGGCAATATTTTTGCGCCAGTGGTCGGTAGAAGCACCAAATCCATGTACTAATAGTAAAGGTGGGCGCTGAGGATGGGGCGTTCCCGCCTTGACATAGTAAATCGAATGCCCGCGCCACTGCCAATACTTACCAGGAACCGAGGTTGTAGCAGCTGTTGTTGTTTGCACGATTTAGTAATGTTAAGTAACATTACTAATTTTAATTTAGAGGGAATTGGTAATTGGTAGTTGGTTGTTGGTGATTTCCCTACTCACGACTCACTTTCTTGATGATTACAGGTAAAACAAAACTACTTGGCGTAATTGGACATCCGGTGGAACATTCCCTTTCACCCGCGATGCACAATGCCGCGATCGCCCATTTAGGATTAGATTATGTCTATCTCCCCTTACCCGTAAAACCAGAAGATTTAGCTGCTGCCCTCCAAGGTTTTGCAGCGATTGGTTTAGTCGGTTTTAACGCCACCATTCCTCACAAACAGGCAATTTTGCCCTTTCTATCAGAAGTCTCTCCCGTAGCGCAAGCAGTAGGCGCAGTTAATACTGTCTGGCGCACAGATGAAGGGTGGGCAGGAACTAATACTGACGTGGAAGGATTTCTCGCACCGCTTTTGGAAAAGTCAAAAGTTAAAAGTCAAAAGTCAAAAGTTGAAACTAACTCACCCACTACCAACTACCAACTACCAACTACCAATTACCAATTACCAATAGCAGTCCTTCTCGGTAATGGTGGTGCAGCTAGGGCTGTAGTAGCGGGTTGTTCTCAGCTGGGTTGTGCAGAAATTTGTGTCGTAGGGCGTAATGAGGTAAAGTTACAGGAGTTTTACACGAGTTGGAGTAATTCTCAAGTTCAAGCTAACTTGCAAGTCTATACTTGGGATAAGCTACCGGATTTAATTGCCCGTGCCGATTTACTGGTAAATACAACGCCCATCGGTATGTATCCTCATGTCAATCGATCGCCTTTGAGTCTAAGTGAGATGGCAGTATTAAAACAAGGTGCGATCGCCTACGATTTAATTTATACTCCTCGTCCAACGTTATTTCTACAACAGGCACAGCAACAAGGTGCAAGGACTATTGATGGCTTGGAAATGCTAGTGCAACAAGGCGCGGCTGCTTTAAAAATCTGGTTACAACAACCCGTTCCTGTAGAGATTATGCGCCAAGCACTGCAACAACAACTATAGAGATTCTGCAACTACTCACTACTCACTTTTAAAGAGCTTCAAAAGTAGCCCGTTTTTCACCTTTAGCATACAAGTGCATCAGTAAGTTCTGATGTCGTTCGTCTTCATCAAATTCAATGTCTATTTTCATGTCTGGATCGATTGGTTTAAATTGAGTCGGACTACAAGAATAAATTGGAAAGCTAAAGTTAGGTACGCTTATTGTTAAGTGTTTTTGCTTAAAAGTTAGTACCCAAATAGCTCCCGTTTTCCGATTAATTAGATTAGTTGGTTCAGGTTCAATTTTTATATTGTCAATCAAATTTTCTACATTAATAAACTTAACTGTCAGGCAGACTGGTTTGTGAAAAACTTCACTTACCAGCTTTTTTTGTTCTAAATTAAGTTTCTGCCAACTACTACCCCAAGATGCTAATAGATCGTTTTCATTGTCTATCTGTCCTTGCAAGCTACTTAAATGAGACATCAGAAATTGTTTAATATCTGTCATGATTCTGCTTGCATACATCACTGAAGTAAAAAGTAAAGCAATATTGCTTTGACTAGCAACTAGCTCAGGGGAGAAAAACAATTTAATTTATCTGTATTTATTACAACAATGACTACTGAGTTAAAAATATAACTTCAATTTTTAGTACTATTCAAGCATGGCAATCTATTATGAAATAACGGGGATTAACTAGCGATAGATTTTATAGTATGGCGGGCATTGCCCACCATACTCACTAACTTTAAAAAAGAGAATTGTTAGAAATTTGACACTCAATCCATGCTGAATATAAATCTTCTTCTATGGCTCCCCGCCTACCAATAATTTCAGCATCATGCACTAGTACTTTAAGTGTTGTTACGTAAACGCCGTTGAGTATTTGGTGTCCGTAACCAATTACCCTACCTGTATGTCCCGTATTCTGATGAACAACATACTCTCCTACGTCGAACATAATTTTCCTCGCTCGATCGAAGTACATAGGTACTTTATCATAGCCGCGATCGCCACAAGTTGTTGACCAGTTAATTTCAGTCTTATAGACGATCTCACTAATACTTATGAGAGATTTTGATGTAATTTGCTGTGTTTATTTGAATACAAAAGAAAGCAATTATTTTTAAAAAATGATTTATACACGTTCTTCCTCGTGTAGAGACGTTACATGTAACGTCTCTACACGAACAATCGATTTCACGATCCATCTAAGATTGCTATAGTATATTTCATCACGCTTTAACTTAAAATTTCCCTCTCTCTGGTTAGAGGAAGAAGCGCCAAAAAGTAGTTAATTTAGTTATAAGCCGTTAGGAAGAAGCAAGTAACAATACTGAACAGTACAGATTGTTTTGTATTGCTAACACAGAGTTTTAGTTTTTTGAATTGCTATTGACTTAGCAGTTCAAAATTCTTATTGATACAGAAAAGCTAAAAATATTTATTAGAAATTGGGATTTACGATGTTTTCTTGAATCAAAAATCCCAAATTTAAAATTAGATCGCTCAAGTGGGTCTAGAAGCGTAGATTAGTACGTCCTGAGTTTTTACCAATCAATCGAATATTTAATGCTCACAGTTCTACCTCTAGCAGCAGAATAAGCCGAATCGTTAGCTTGAATTTGGGACACAATCGGGAAATATTGATTGTCGAACAAGTTTTCCACTCCAATTTGTAAAGTTCCAGCATCTCCCAGTTGAATGCTGCTGATGTAGTCTACAGTCAAGTAACTTTCTACTTCCCTTCTCCCAAAAGCAACGCTGTCACCAAACACATCGCGATCGCCAGAAAATAATGCTTGAAGACGATTGCGCCAACCTGGGGAAGTTTCATTCTCGACATAAGCTACAACTTTCAAAGGCGGAATCCGAAAGCCATCCAAAGCTGTATATTCTCCATCATCAGCCAGATCGATTTCACCCCCTTGTAAAGTAACAGAACCACCAAGTGAAGTGCGATCGCTTGGTTGCACGTCTACAGCAGCTTCTACACCATAAATCCGTTCTGGGGCGCGCAGTACGGTTCCTGGTGCGGTAAAGGTCGTACCTAATTCTGACTCATTGTAGAAAGCAGATAAAGACCCTTGGATTGTCTCCCACTGCCCGCGCACACCAATTTCATAGCTATCAACCTGCTGCGGTTCTGGATTGAGTGACTCGACATCGAATCCTGGTTGAGCATTTCTTAAAACTAAGCCGATATCTGCTAGCGAGAAACCTTGGGCGAAATTCGCAAATACGTTTATCTCTTCTGTCAAGAACAATACTGTACCAATGTTGAACAGCGTCGCGTCAAAATTGAGATCGCCCCCAGGAATCACCGTATCGGGATTGGCTAAAGTCGTGAAGTCATCCACGCTGACATCGGCATTTTCGTAGCGCACACCGCCGTTGACGATAAAGCTATCGCTCACATCCCAGGTTAACTGGGCAAATAAACCCAAACTATTGAGTTCTAGCGGTGGTGTCCAAGTCCGTTCGCCTGTAGGGAGAAAATCTAGACCTCCACTGGCTGCAAAAGCAGCGCGATCGAAGGTTGTCACTGGTTGCACGGTATCTTCGTTAAAGTAGTCTACACCCCACAACAATCTCGCTGCCCCTTTGTTAAATAAAGGCGTTTCAATTTGTAAGCGTCCGCCAAACCTTTCCGATTCCACCCGCGACTGATAAATCTGGTTGCCCAAGTTACTAAAATTTCTACCGTCAAATGGAAAGAACTCAGTTAGGTAATCTCGGTAGTACAGTTGAGCCTGTACGTTGCTACCCAACAGGTTTTCGTGGCTGTACTGCAAATTCAGCAGCGTGTTTCTCGTACCTGGAAGCTCGTCTAAGTTCAATCCTTCTAGAGTGCGAGCTTTTTGTCTGCCTGGTAACAAGTTGACACTGGGATCGGTAGTAAAGTCCGTATCTTGGCTGTCGTCGAAGTGGTTGAACGTCAACTGGAGACGCTGTTGTTCGTCTAAATTTACGCCCAACTTACCAAAAAAGTTGAGTGTTTCCGCATCAGAAAAACCACCTTGAGCATTCGGATCGGGAGGAATGCGATCGCCCTCGGCATCAAAAAAACCACCTGTAGTCGTCAGCGAACCACTTATGGCAAAATCGAGATTATCCTCAGTGCCAGAAATCGCATGTTGCAGGTTATAACCTAAACTATCGCCTGATAAATTTCCCAAAGCTCCACTTATGCCAATTTGAGTCTGAGAAGCTAACCTCTCCTCGCTTGGCGTGCGCGTGATGATATTGATGACACCACCCGTTCCACCATCACCATAAATCGCCGAAGGACCCCTTACCACTTCAATTCGTTCGATCGCCGAAGGATCGATCGTGCGCAAATCGCGCTGAGCATTTCGCGAAGTTGATTGCGGAATGCCATCAATTAAAACTTGTATGTTGCGCCCCCGTAGAGTTTGCCCAAAGTTACTGCTGCTTTGAGTTGGAACTGCTAAGCCAGGAACCAACTTACCGAGAATTTCCCCTACATTTTGGGACAGTCTTGTTTGTTGTTCAATTTGTTCGCGGTTAATTATCGTCACCGATCGCGGTACGTCCTGCGGTTCTTCTGCCGTCCGCGTTGCCGTCACGGTAATTTCCTGTGCTGGCTCGCCTTCTGTAATCGTCTCTGTTTCTGTTGGAGTTTGCGCTGTTGGTGCGGCGGTTGCAGGCGTAACGGTAACAACCAAGCCATTTTGACTTGGTACAACTTCTGCTATGGGTGCTGCTGTCTCTCCCACGAGTTGAACTCTGACACGATTAGCATCAATCTGAGTTACTGTAACGAGACTGATTCCCTGGGCTGGGTTTTCTGCCCGATAATCTCCCTCTGGTAACGCCAGCCTTGTTTGAGGAAGATCGGCAATCCAGCTATTGTCGTCAACCGTAGGTGTAGCCACTGGCAATTGCTGCCCGCCTGCCGTTTCTAGGATAAGTTCTAGCCCTTGAGGAGTCGAATTCAGTCGTACACCCGTTACCTCGATTGCCTTCTCTGCACCGCTACGCTGCTCTTGGGGCGCGTTTTGAGTATAAGTGGATACTGATGCAAGTTGCGCTTGAGCGATCGCGGGGACGAACGTGGCGATCGCGCCCACTAAGCTTAGTACAGATAGTAATTGCAAATTTGACACAATAACTCCTCGCTCACAAACCATCATGTGACTTGCTGATTTACTCCTTTGGAGAGATGCAAGATTCGATTTTGCGTGAATTTGAAGTAAATACTCGCTTTTTAGCCAGTAAATTTACTGAAATTAATTTTCAATAATACTACTCGGCTAATAAAAATCGGCAAGAAATTTTCTCAATAAATACAGATAATCTCACAGAAAGCATAAAATTCCCCCCTTTTTAAGGGGGGTTTGGGGGGATCGAGATCTTGGACTTCCGGCGCGTAACTCTCATAGCAATTCTCGATTGCGTGCGTGACATTTGTAGGGGCGCACAGCTGTGCGCCCCTACAGATCGTGTGTTTTGCCCAATCGAAAACCGCTATCAATCGCGTTTTAAACGAGCCAACAAATTCTGCCAATTAGCAGCAAAAGCACCGTAGTTCGGATCGGCTTTGACTTCAAAAGTCAAGTTACCATCCTGGGGTTGCTCCACGACTCGAACGCAGAGTTCGGCAATTGAATCGCGGCTGACTTTACCTTTAATATTATCCCCTTGGTCGAAAACCAAAGGCTGTATTTCAGGTTCTTCTGTCAGGGCGCACGGTCTGATAATTGTATAAGGAACGCCACTTTCTCTCACAGCTTCCTCACCACGCCATTTCCAAGTTAAAATGCCTCCCAATTGGTCATTTAAACGCACGGCTGGCGGTTCTTCCTCTAAGTTAATTCCTGGGCGATTGGGACGAGTGACACCAGCGGAACTGACTAGAATAAATTGGGGTCTTGCACTACCATACGCGCCAATTGACTCGACTTGCAACGCGAAACCACCAGGAGAAAACTGCGGATTGAGTTCGCCGTTGTATTCAAATTTGCTCAACATTAATTGCAACGAGCGAATTTTGGTAGTATCGATCGCCGGAGCATCTGATATTGTTTTTGCTCGAAATACTGCTGTTAACTGGTTAAATGGAATTCGTACCGTTATCCACTCATTGGCTACGGTATCAAAAGAATACGAATAAGCCATTCCATCCCAACTCGATTCCGTGCGCAGGAAAAACTTGTAGCGCTTACCATCTCCCCTGACTCGCAGCGTCACGCCTTCGTAGCCGGATAAATCTAGTGGCGAGGTGAAATTTTTTGTCCTGACAGAAGCAAAGCCACCGGAGTTGGCTGTAGAAACATTACCCGTAAACAAAGCCGTCCCTTCCACAAAACGAATCTCGCTTTGACTGACACCACCCATGACAACATCATCCACAGCACCCCAAATTTGCTGTAATTGGGGAGTTGGTTGACTAAAATCAAAGACGATCTTTTCCCCACTTGGGTTCTGTTGCCAATATTGAGCCGCCGCTTGGACTAAATTTTTTACCCCCAAATATTCCACCCGTTCTGGAGTATCACCGACGATTTCGGGTTGATAGAATTTAACGCCTTGATTGTATTTTTCTCTGTCTGGGGTATCGCCGCCCACTGGTTGCACCCGCACCGCCGTACAGCAAATGACAGCACGGACGTTTGCCATCATTGCTGGTGTTAGGGTTTCTGGTTGGGTAATATCGCCGACATAGGTTTCTACATTGTTGCCCAAAATCGAGCTTGCTTTATCTTTATCTCGGACGAGCGATCGCACTTGGTATCCTCTTTCTAACAGCCGTTGTACGACTCGCTTACCTACACCACCCGTTGCGCCAGCGACTAGGATAACTCCCACTTGCTTACCTCCAGATAAATAATTTTCGGGTTTGTCAGCCACACCTGGGAGTATCTGTTTTAACCAACTCCAGCCAGGAATCGCCTCGAAATAGGCTAAAGTGCGGATGAACCTACCTGCATCCCAGCCAGCACGATTTTTTTCTGTCATAGCTTGTTCCTAGTCAGATTGCGAGCAGCTATCTCTATTTTGGTAACAAACAGCGCCAAGATGATTAAGCCTTTGGTATAAATCTTGAATGAAGTAGGGCGATCGCGATATTTGTATGAGGATAAAGATTTAAGAGTTTAATTATGCCTATAGACATTCAAGAACAAAATTGGAATAACTTTTGCGCTCACCATTTACATGATTGGCATGGAATTTGGACGAGTTATTCTGCTCAAGGAGAGGTCAAAGATTCGTTTCAAAGTTTGAGAAGTTTTCGCGCCAACTTAGAAAAAACTCAAATCACACATACAAATCGATATATTTATGCCGATGGGAAAATCGAGGAAAAAACTTGGCAGTTACAAAAGCCATTTCTTAGATCGATTTTTTTTCCTCAAGGTGCTGGGGCTTTTCATGCTGAGAAGCTAGTAGCTGACTCTTTTTTTGCAGTAGAATTATTTTTCATTCACAAAAACTTACGCCATAGCGCGATCGCGGCTTATACAGATGGGACTAACTTAACTAAAATATTGAGTATTCGCGAAGACTCCACAGGCTTTCCCAGTCAACATTGGTCTACCAATCTCGATTTAGTATCGGAAAGAAGTCTGAGTGAAAATTGGACGGGGACTTCAGTTACGATGACACCCGATTTAAAAGTTTCTCCGGCAGTTCCAGCTAACTTAAATTGGCAGATAGAAGGGAACGAATCGTTCTTTTTTCCCGACGAGATTTCTTTAAGTTGTCCCAGACAAGTTGAGGTAGGAAAACCAATTGTAATCGCTGCTACTTGGTTGGTTAATTCAAGTTATCTGCAACAGATTACAATTCACTATGACGAGACAGGGGCCTTTCAAAACTTGAAATTTGCAGAATTTACCCATGTCTAGCCCTAAATCAAAACTTCTGGGTGAATAAAACTGTATCCTGCGGTTTTGAGTTTCCGATTCGATACCCTGGCATTGTATGGACGGGTTTCTGACAATTCAGGATTCCACGTTACTTCAGGAAGGTTATAGCGATCGCACAAATTTTGCAACAAATCACGGGATAACGGAGGCTCGTCGCCCACCAAATTATAAATTCCCTCTAATTGCTTTTCTGCGGCAAAGGCGATCGCGCTAACAATATCATTTAGGTGAATCCAATTCGTATAGGTTTCCCCGTTCCCTGGGCGAGTCGTACCAAAGGCACGACTAAAGATTTTTGTCAATTCCCGCCCCTCACCATAAATTCCACCCAGGCGTAAGATGCAGACTTTCAATTTGTCACTTGCAGCTGAGAGCAATACTTTTTCTGTTTCTGCCAGAACTTGTCCGTTATGGTTCGCTGGTGTTAAAGGTGACTCTTCATCCACCCATGCCCCATTTTTATCGCCGTAAACAGAATAACTCCCCGTGTAAACAATCTGTTTGACGCTAGCTTGCGGTAACACCTGAACTAAGTTTTTGGCTGTTTGTAGGTAAGTAGATTCGTAGCTATCAGCTGCAAAAAATTTAGGTGCAATGCTCAAAATGACAATATCTCGATCTTGGATGGCTGACAGGAGAGTAGCTTCATCGTCTCCTTTAGCGATGACAACTTGCTGAGCTAATTGTTCTAACTCGCTCATCCGTGCCTGAGTTGTCGTGGTTGCGGTAATCTGATATTTACCATCCTGCTGCCAGTGACGCGCGATCGCCTTACCGACATAACCACAGCCTATAATTGCTACTTTTATAGTTTGCATTCAATCTCTCTAGAAAGTCAAAAGTCAAAAGTCAAAAGTCAAAGTACCGAAACTAAGCGCGTTCAAATTCAAACTGACATGAATCAATTTCAACCTCCTGGCTTTGGAAAACAGGCGATCGCCACCTCTTTAGGATCGATGACTTACTACACCCAGGTAGCCGCACCTTGGCTATCCTCATCCAGTCATGAATTACCTCGCCTAGTCTTTCTACACTGCTTTGGTGGCGGTGCTTCAGCTTACGAATGGTCTAAAGTTTACCCTGCATTTGCCAGCGAATACCAGATTCTTGCAGCCGACTTAATTGGTTGGGGCGAATCAGCGCATCCGGTAAGAGAATATCAAATTGCCGACTATCTCACTACAATCGCTGAATTTATTCAAGCCTGCCATCCTCCCATCAAGGTAGTTGCCTCTTCTTTAACAGCAGCATTAGTAATTCGCCTTGCCGTTCAGCGTCCCGAATTATTTCAATCTCTCTTGCTCATCTGTCCCTCTGGGTTTGACGACTTCGGCGAAGGTGTGGGACGCAGACTACCGCTACAGTTAATTAGTACGCCCTTACTCGATCGCCTAATTTATGCCATAGGTGCAGAAAACGAAGTCTCTGTGCGTAACTTTCTCCAACAATTTCTCTTTGCCAAACCAGAACGAGTCACGCCAGAAATGGTAGCAGCCTATCTCACTTCTGCTCAAAAACCCAACGCCGAATACGCTGCCCTTGCTTTTCTCAAGGCTAACCTTTATTTTGACTTGGCTTTGTACGTACCGCAGCTAACCGTACCCACAGCGATCTTATGGGGAGAGCAAGCACAATTTACCAAAATAGGTTTAGGCAGACGCTTAGCAAAGCTGAATCCGCGCTCGATTATTGCCTTTGAGGCGATCGCCCATGCTGGTGTTTTACCACATTTAGAAACCCCGGAAATCGCGATCGGCTTGTTACAGAAGTATTTGTAGGAGTGATGCGTGGAGTGGGGGACAAGGGGGACAAAGGGGAACTCGCTCTTCCCCACGACCGAAGGGAGTGGGGATTAGGGGGCGAA
>NZ_PYCI01000124.1:0-19546 GCF_003015105.1 Chroococcidiopsis sp. CCALA 051
CCCCTAGCGCATGGTTTAACACAAGCGGTACGGGTAGGCATTAATGCTCAAATGGCAGGAGATATCGGGCAAGTGGTCGTTGTGGCAATTACCGACGGTCGAGGAAATATACCTTTGGCGCGATCGCTAGGCGAACCTTTACCAGAGGGAGAAAAGCCCGATATCAAGAAAGAACTGCTGGAAATCGCCGCTAGAATTCGCGGATTGGGAATACAACTGTTAGTCATCGACACTGAAAATAAATTTATCTCTACAGGTTTTGCTAAAGAACTAGCTCAAACTGCGGGAGGAAAATACTACCACCTACCAAAAGCTACTGACTCCGCGATCGCTGGTGTTGCTAAAAGTGCAATTAATGCGATTAGGGGTTAGGGAGTCGGGACAAGGGGGAACTCGGGGACCCCACGACCGAAGGGAGTGGGGATTAGGGGGCGAAGGGGGACAAGGAAGAAGAATTTTACCAACTACCAATTACCCATTACCAAATCACCAATTCCGAATTCCGAATTCCGAATTCTCTCCACTCACTTTTAACTAGATTTAACTTCTATCTGCTAGCAATCCAGATATATTAAGAGGATTGTGTAGCTATTTGTGGCTGCTTATGGATAAAGTACGCGACCCAGCTACCAAGTATGCCATATATGTAGCTACGGCAGTCTTGGTACTGGGTTTTATCATTACGCTCGTTCGCAACGGAATACAAATTCTGGCTGATGCCACTTTCTGGTTGGGTTTGTATGGCTGGTTGGCTGCCGGGATCGTTGTCGGCTATTTAGTTTATCTGGGATTGCGAATTTTAGGATGGCGCTCTTCGGAGGAGGCGGAGCCAAATGTAGTGGATACCTCAGGGGTTATCTATAGAGCGATCGCTCCAACCGCAACTGAAAGAGGAACTGAGGCAATCGCCACTCGTTCTAAAATCTCGGCGGGCGAACTTCCACCCTGGGAAGTTGCCGATCTCCCCGCACCGCCGCCATTTAGTTTTAATAATGCGATCGCTCTGATTGGACCTGGAGCAATTCTCTTGGGGACTTCGATTGGTAGCGGCGAATGGCTGCTGGGTCCAGCGGTGACGGCTCAGTACGGTGGTTTTATGTTGTGGATTGCCACGACTTCGATTATTCTCCAAGTCCTCATGAACATGGAGTTTATCCGCTACACCCTGTATACGGGCGAACCAATTTATACAGGTTTTATGCGGACTAAACCAGGACCCCGCTTCTGGGCAATTTTTTATTCTGTCCTGGCGTTTTTGCAACTAGGATGGCCTGGGTGGGCTTCTTCGGCGGCTACGGCTCTGACTGCGATGTTTGTCGGCGATATTCCTGGACCGGAACACGCAGAAACGATTAAAGCATTTGGTTTATTCTGGTTCCTATCTACAGTGGCGATCGTTGCTTTTGGAGCCAAAATTGAGCGGACGATGGAAGTTGTGCAATGGTTTTTTGTTGGGGCAATCCTCCTGTTCTTAATTGTCATTGCCCTGGGTTTTACTGCACCCGAGACGTGGGGTCGAGCGGCAATGGGTTTTCTCCGCTTCGGTACGATTCCGCCTAATGTTGATTGGCTGAAAGTGGGAGGCTTTGCGGCTTTTGCTGGTGCGGGAGGAGTCTTAAATGGAACGCTGAGTAACTGGTTTCGCGATAAGGGATTGGGCATGGGAGGCGTAGTGGGATACATTCCGGCACTGATTGGCGGTCGCCGTATGTCTCTGACTCCCACGGGTAAAGTCTTTCCCTTAACCACCGAAAACAAGAAGCGTTGGCGTGAATGGTGGAAGTATGCCATTACCGACCAATATGGTGTGTGGGTGCTGGGATGTTTCTTAGGAATGGGACTGCCAGCCTTGTTGACTTTGCAGTTTATTCCGCCTGGAACTCACTTTGACAACCAATTTGCGATCGCGGTCTATCAAGCTCAATACCTATCGCGGGAAGATACCACTAGCATTATGTGGTTTATTACTCTGTTGGTAGGCTTTTGGATTCTCTACAGTACCCAACTTGGCATCACTGATGTTTTTGCGCGGATGGTGACAGATATGGTGTGGTCGGGCAGCAGCCACATTCGCGCTTGGCGAGGGGGAGATATTCGTTTTGTTTACTACAGCATCCTCTCTTTGTTTACTCTGTGGGGAGTTTTTATTCTCTTATCAGGGATCAAGCCCTTTTTCTTAATTCTCCTGAGTGCGAACATTGCTGGCTTAAATTTTGTCTTTCTAGGTTTGCACGCTCTCTATGTCAATCGCAAATTTCTCCCTGCCGAATTGCGATCGCCGCTATGGCGAGAGGCGATTGTTTTACTCTCAGTCGTGTTTTTCGGTTTTTTCTTCTGCCAAGCCTTACCGAGTATTATCGGACAGTTTACCCAAGGAGGATAATGTATCGTTCTTAACTAAGTAGTTGTCTACTCTATTAAGATCGATCCCTCACAAATTGGGAAACCTCATGAATCAAATCAGTTCTAATCGTCGGATTGTCTGTCCTCAATGCGGTTACGACGATAACCCTTTTACAGCTAACCACTGTTTGAATTGTAGCTCTCGCCTCCGTAGTCAATCTGCTGATGGGGGCGATCGCGATTCTCCATCGAGGCGTAATAGCATTCCTTGGTCAGTCATACCTTTAGCAGGACTGCTATTAGTCACACTAGGGTTATTTGTTCTCTGGCGGAACAGTCAACCGCCAACGCCTCCCTCATCCCAACCACTAACATCTCAAGCTGATTTCCCGAGAGAATGGCAGCTCTATAACTCCTTGCGGGATGTCCCTGATGTTCCTGAAGGAGTTTTCCTCTATGGCGGCGCTATGGCTTCAGCTGCCTTACGTGCCAAGAATATACAAAGTGAAATTACCCGCGCCCATCCAAAATTTCGCCTGCTTTATACCGATCCGCTCAACGTCCCGCCCGACTCTGGCAAAGGCATTGAAATGACGGCTAATGGAGAAATTAGTTTCTCCGAATCCTTTCGACCCATTCAGCAATCGGAATACAATATAGTGCGATCGCGCGGTTACACCCTCAAACAAGTTCCCGTAGCGCTAGGAGGTATTGCCTTCTACAGCCATCCTGGGGTGAAGTTATCTGGTATATCCTTGGGTCAAATCCAAGAGATTTACAGTGGCAAAATTACGAATTGGCGACAACTGGGAGGATCGAATCTACCAATTGTTCCCGTCAGTCAAGACCCCGATGCGAAAGCGTCTACGAGTTTTCTGTTGCAAGGAATGCCGAGTTCCCAACGGCGGTTTGGTAAAAATGTACAAATTGTCCGCGATACTACTAGTGCAATTCGCAAAGTTGCTGCAATGCCGGGAGGCATCGGCTACGGCGCTCAGGCTTTAGTAGTCGGTCAACAGACAGTTGAGCCACTCAGTTTGGCAAAGGGGCGATCGCGTAACTACGTTCCAGCAGCCGCTCCCGATGGTACGGTGAACCAGCAAGCCCTGCTTGACGGTTCCTATCCACTGATTCGCCGGATCTTTGTAGTTTATCGCGAGGATGGCAGTTTAGATGAAGTGGCTGGAAGAGCTTACGCTAACCTGCTGCTATCCACAGAAGGTCAAAAACTCGTCGATCGAGCGGGTTATGTACCGATTCGGTGAGGAGTGAGGAGTGAGTGACTAGTGGCTTGTGGCTGGTGGCTAGTAGTAAATAGGGTGTGGCGTGTGGCGTGTGGGGCAAAGAGAGCTGAGGAGAAATTACTGGTAACAGGTCACTGGTAACAGGTCACTGGTCACTGGTCACTGATAACTGCTCCCTATAAAATTTACACAAATAAAATTAGGTGCTTTACATTATGTCGCAAAATCATCCTTTACCTCGTTTGATTCTCGCTTTTGTGGCTGGATTTTTATCAGTTTTACTATTTCATCAATTAGCACTATTGTTGTTACATAGTATTGGTTTTGCACCTGCTAAGTTAACAGCTTATGCGATCAAATCAACACAACCGTTCGGCATTCCTCGCGTCTGGTCGCTTGCTTTTTGGGGTGGTGTTTGGGGGATTGTATTAGTCTTATTCGTTTCCTTTTTTCGACAAGGGTTGGGAATTTGGGGGACAACACTGCTATTTGGCGCGATCGCACCTAGTCTTGTTAACTGGTTTATTGTCATGCCCCTAAGAGGCGAACCTGTCGGTGGTGGCTGGCAACCCAACGGTATTGCTACAGCCTTAATTCTCAACGGCATTTGGGGTTTAGGGACAATTTTGCTTTACCGCTTAATTTCCTTAAGCGTACTCGGTCGCAAACGACGCAGCACCAACGGTTTAGAATCGGGAGAACGAGAAAGAATTCGCCACTAGATGTCAGTCAGTTATCAGTTATCAGTTATCAGTGTAGAGACGTTACATGTAACGTCTCTACAAGGTTGTCAGTAACTTGTGACTTGTGAACCACGCACCACTTTTTTATGAAAGTTCATCAAACTAAAATCATTTGCCGTGTCTGTGGTTACGATGATAATCCTAGTAACGCCGATCGCTGTCAGCGTTGCCACTCCACTCTTAACCGCAGTTTTCCCGAATCTGCCAAAAATTCTCAAACTAAAAACTCGTCTGCTTTTCCCTGGTCGGTCATACCGCTGATTGCGTTATTGTTGGGAACGGGTGGGATGTACTGGTTCTACAGAAGTCATACAACTGCTACTTTGAAAGATAAACCGAGTGCAGTTGTTACGCCCACACAGCAACCGCTAGAAAAACAGCCTCCAGCAATAGCATCCAATACAGCGGATATTCAAACCTATGCGTCGATGCAAGATGTTCCTAACGTTCCTACAGGTGTGTTTAATTATGGCGGCGCAACCTGTTTTGCTGCTATGACTGCCCACGGAATGCACTCTAGTATTGCCAAAGTGCGTCCAAATTTCCATCTACGCTATACCGAACCACCTGTTAACGTTCCGCCGGGTTGTAGTACCGGGATCGGTATGTTGCTTGATGGCGAACTCAGTTTTGCTCAAAATGGTCGCTCCGTGTCAGATGCAGAGTATCGCAAAGCTAAAGAACGTAACTTTACTCTGCAACAAGTGCCAGTGGCAATTGACGGCATTGTATTTTTTACCCACCGCAACGTTCCCTTACCTGGACTGTCGGTGAAACAACTTCAAGATATTTTCTTGGGCAAAGTGACTAACTGGAAACAGCTAGGGGGACCCAATCGAGCGATCGCGCCCATTTCTCAAGACCCCAAGGTTCACGCTTCGCTCAAATTATTGCTGAGCGATCGCGTCAACAATTTGGGTCGTAATGTCAAGATCGTGCGCGACTACACCACAGCCATGCGAAGAGTTGCTGCTACCCCTGGGGCAATCTCTTACAGTTCGGCTTCTATTGCTGTCGGACAGCGATCGATTCATCTGTTGGGCGTAGCTAGAGGTAGTTCTAAAGATTACGTCTCCCCTGTTGCAGGCAATCTCGTTAATGTTGCTGCCTTGCGCGATGGTTCTTATCCCATTACTCGCCGTCTATTTATCGTCATCCGTCGCGATCGCACTCCCGACGAACAAGCAGGAGTTGCTTACACCAACTTGTTACTCTCCCACGAAGGACAGCAAATTGTTGAAAAAGCTGGATTTGCAGCGATTCATTGAATTGAAATGTATTTGCAAGTCGCATGGCGACTTGCAAATATTCTCTCCTCAACTCACAGTCACGGGATGGCTGACAACCGCATTGTACAAATAGCCTTTAGCATTGAAAGGCACTGAGGCTGGTTGGGTATTGCCTTTAGTATCTGTAGCCTTTGCCTGAAGCTGATATTTGCCAGGACGAGCATTCCAATCTACATCCCATCTCACCCAAGCTCCATCAAGGTTAGGCTCTCGGAGTCGTGCCGCTTGCCAGGTTTTGCCACCATCAAGGCTGACCTCAACTTTAGCAATTTTACTGCCAGCAGACCAAGAACGCCCTCGCAATAAATGTTCTCCTGCGGGCATTTTGGCATCCCAAGCCAGCTCGAAAGCACTTTTGATATTTTGCGCCGTGATAATCGTGCCTTTAGCAGGGGGATTGGGTTGATAGTCGGAGCCGATTAAGACATAACTTTCCGTGTTCCATGTGGAAAACAGAGGTTTTTCTGAAACTTCAATCCGCCCTACCCATTTGATACTAGCCGCACCCAGCCAGCCTGGAACGAAGGCACGGATGGGGAAACCGTGGTCTGCTGGTAGAGTTTGTCCGTTCATCGCATAGACGAGCAATGTATCTTCCTCTAATGCCTTCGCCAGGGACATCGGACGACGAACTTTCTTTTCGTCTAACCCTTCTGGCATTACGTCTTTTGCGGTGCGTTTGACTCCTGCGAGTTGCAGAACTTCCCGCAAAGGTACGCCCGTCCATTCTGCTACACCGATCGCGCCCAGTTTCCACGGCGCTCCGTCGGCTTTTTTTCCCTGGACGGATTCAAAAAAGTTGCGACCGTTACCAGCGCACTCTAGCGCTCGAATCACCGAGACTGAGGGCAGAGAAAGGAGTTCGTCGTAAGTAAACTCTCTCGGACGAGATACCCCAGATCCTTCAACCCGCAAGCGCCAAGTCTTCTGGTCTATCTTGGGGGTAGCTGTATGGTTGCGGACGTAGAATAGCTCGTTGGGAACGAGATAGCCTCGGTCGTACATGGCTTCCCAACGCATTTCTTGTTGAATGCCTTTGTAATCGTAAAAAAGTTCTGGAGGGACTGGTTTAACTACCTCCCCAGCAGCCAGAGCGGGTTCTTCTAAGCGTAAGCGTGGTAAACCGCTACCAATTGCTATTCCCGCACCGACAGTCATAAATTGCAGGAATTTCTTGCGCGACATACCTAAAGTTTTCGCTTTCTGCCAGATAAATTCATCGGCTCTAGCTTGCTGGTAAACTTTTTCGACTAGCAGATCGTCTTCCTTCATGCCTCATATCTCCAGTCGAGTAAACAAGAACAATATAAAGCTAATTGGCAAATTTTCAAGTAAACAAACAGTTAAGATGGCAAATGAAACTTCTAAAAAACACTGGGAATTTAAATATAGCTATTTCGCTAGATAACAAATTAGTTTTAATGTATAGCGATTCTCGTTATGATGCGATACATTCGTAGGGCGCACAGCTGTGCGCCCCTACATATCTTGTATTTCATCGAATTGAAAAAGGCTATAGTAATTCCAAACTGAGACGGACTTATACCAGTTTTTTGTAATTATATGTCACAGACTATATGTCACAAAGATATGCGACAGCAGATCCCCTAACTCTCCTTGTAAAAAAGGGAACCAGTGGAGAGCAAATTTTGGACAAAAATAAAGAGAATTAGTATTGGTGTTAAGACTATCATCGATCGCCGATTAGTTATTGGTCATCGACTAAATATGAATCGTAATAAAAGCGTTTTTTAATTAGATATTTTATGACTCAAATAAGCATTGTATTTATGTCTTAGCTGTAAAACTTGAACAAAGACCTACAAAGTCAAGACGCGGAATTTTGCGTATCCGTAACCTTGACATTTAAGCAAAAGCTTATGTATCTTATACTTAAGTGAATGCTTAAATATTGTATGAGTAGACCCGCAGCGGGGGGAGATATTTTTCAGGCGATCGCCGATCCAACGCGACGAGCGTTGTTGGATCGGTTGCGTGACGGCGAACAACCAGTAAAACAATTGGCTGAACCTTTTGCCATGTCTCTACCAGCCATTTCTCAGCATTTGCAGGTGTTGTGTGAAGTAGGCTTAGTTACCCAACGGCGGGAAGGAAGGCAGCGCCTCTATCAATTGAATCCCGCACCTTTAAAACAGGTGTCGGAGTGGGTGTCGCATTACGAACAGTTCTGGCAAGAGAAATTAGCCGCTCTCGGTGCATATTTGGAGAACAACCCATGCTCAGAGGATTAAAGACCAAAGTTTTCTATCCTTACTCACCGCAGCAAGTCTGGCGGGGACTCACCGAGAGGCGATCGCTTGCCGCATGGTTGATGGACAATGATTTTGAACTGCAAATCGGTCATAAATTTCAATTTCGCACTCATTCCCTACCAGGTTTAGATGGTGTTATCTGCTGCGAAGTTTTAGAAATTGACGCACCAAAACGACTTGCTTACACTTGGCAGGACAGTTATATGAGTCAGCCTTCGATTGTGATGTGGACGCTGACACCTGTTGATGGCGGGACGCAACTTCAGCTAGAACACCGCGAGTTAAATTACGTAACACCTCAGTTACAGGAGGTACGCATTTGTAACCAGAGATCTCGAACTCCCCTAGATCCCATTAACAAGGGGGGGACAGATGCTCCCTTTTCAAGGGGGTTGAGGGATTTCAATGCAGTGCCTCAAGCTGTAGAGGCGATCGCTTCAAGTTCTCCATGTTCACCTACGCATATTGGTGCAGCTCAAATTTTAGAAAGTGTTATTCTCCATTCTTGGTTGAATGGTGGTTGGAATGACAAGCTCGATCGACTACCAAATGTTTTAGCAAGCTTTTTTGATGATAACGAGTAACTCACTTCTACTTTTTGACTCTCATTCTCGCTCAAATAGTTACAAATATATAGTTTTAACTATATGCTTTGACGCAAGATTTAAGTTTGAATTAGGAGGCTATAAAGATGAGTTTTTCCAAACAGTCAAACATTCCTTTTTTTTCTCAGTTTTCAGCTTATGGAGAGAGTTATTTCAATATTTACTCTCGCTTACTAGCTACAAGAGTAATCTTTTTAAGAGGTGACATTACAGAAGAAATAGCTAATTCAATTGTAGCGCAGATGCTATTTCTCGATACGGAAGATTCAGGACGAGATATTTTTCTATATATCAATAGTTCAGGTGGTTCAGTTACGGCTGCATTGACTATTTACGATACAATGACTCAAATTCAGGCGGATATTTGTACCGTCTGCGTTGGAACTGCAAAGGGAATGGCTGCATTATTACTTTCTTCCGGCACAAAAGGAAAAAGATCGGCTTTACCAAATGCCCGAATTGCGATCGCACAGCCATTAGCTAGCACTCAAGGGAAAGTAAGCGACATCGAAGTTACAGCTAGAGAAATTGCACATTTAAGAGCAACGGTTAATAGCATACTTTCTATTAATACTGCTCGGTCAATAGAACAAATCAAATTCGATACAGAGCGAGAATTTTATCTCAACGCTGAAGCAGCAAAAGAGTATGGATTGATTGACAATATTATTCAAAAGTTGACTGTGTAATTGATAATTGGTTTTGCTTTTTAACTTTTAACTTTTGACTTTCCCATCAAGGAGCAAATATGAAAATTTTAGTTATCGGGGGAACGAATTTTATTGGTCCTGCTGTAGTTAGGCAATTGTATGCAATGGGACACGAAGTTACCGTTTTCCATCGAGGAAAAACAGCAGCAGACTTACCCGAAGGAATACAACATATATTAGGCGATCGCTCCGACCTTACCCAGATGAAAACCGAATTCGAGCGTCTTTCGCCTCAAGTTGTCGTCGATATGTTTCCCTATACCGAGGCAGATGCGATCGCGCTGATGAATATATTTCAGGGTATCGCAGAGCGCGTTGTTGCTATTAGCAGTATGGATGTCTATCGCGCTTATGCAGTATTTCTGCAAATTGAATCGACTCCAGTTGAGCCAGTTCCCCTAACTGAAAATTCAGCCTTGCGCCAGCAGCTACATTTATTTCGGGAAATGGCTGAAAGACCGCTGAACGCTCCCGCAGATTATGAAAAGATTTTGGTCGAACGGGTAGTGATGAATTATCCCGATTTAACTGGTACAATTGTACGGTTGCCAATGGTTTACGGGACGCAAGATCCTCTCAACCGTCTATTCCCCTACTTAAAGCGAATGGATGAAGACCGTCCGGCGATCGTCTTGCCAGAAAGCATAGCTCAATGGCGCGGTTCCTACGGGTATGTAGAGAATGTTGCTGACGCGATCGCTTTGGCAGCTACAAACGAACGTGCTAAGGGACGTATTTATCATGTTGCAGATGCAGAAGTTTTAACTGAGGCAGAAAGACTGAGCAGAGTTGGACGAGTCGCAGGCTGGCAAGGCAAAATTGTGACTGTTGCCACAGAATCTTTACCGACAGACTGGAACCTACCATACAACACGGCTCAGCACTGGCTGGTAGATACCACCCGCATTCGGCAGGAACTCGGTTATAGCGAAGTCGTCACGCTAGAAAAGGCGCTAAAAACAACAATTGACTGGCAGCGATCGCATCCACCAACAGAAATTTCTCCGTGGACTGGAAAAGAATTACTCGACTACGCTACTGAAGATCGAATTTTGAAAAGTATTTAATATCAATTGTAAGGTGGACATTGCCCACCTTACACACTCAATAGAGGATGAGATTAGGGGTGAGGGTAATGATATGAAAACTAGCCTCTACCAACTACCAACTACCCATTACCCATTACCACTTTTTCATGAAAGCTTTAGAAGCGTATAATCTCAAAAAAACTTTCCGCCGCAATAAACAAAATGTACCAGCAGTGAAGGATGTTTCCTTAACCATCTACCCAGGAGAGATCTTAGCTTTTCTTGGTCCCAATGGTGCAGGTAAAACAACTAGTATCAAAATGATGGCGGGTTTAATTCAGCCTGATTCTGGTTCAGTGAGAATTGTAGGTAAAGATCCTCATCGCAATGCTTCAGCGTTACAAAACCTGGGTGCAGTTTTAGAAGGAAATCGCAACCTTTACTGGCGATTGACTCCAGAGGAAAATTTAGAATATTTTGGCGTATTAAAAGGACTGAATCGACGAGAAGCACGTCTTGCCGGAAGAGATCTTTTAGAAAGATTTGACTTGTTAGCCAAGCGATATACTCCTGTAGAGCAACTTTCACGGGGAATGCAACAGAAATTAGCATTTGCTGTAGCTTTAGTTCATCGTCCCAAACTTTTATTATTAGATGAACCAACTTTAGGATTAGATGTAGAAGCAACTGAGGATGTAAAAATTCTCGTTCGCGAAATTGCTGCTACTGGTTGTGCTATCTTGCTGACAACACACCAATTACAAATAGCAGAAATTTTATCAGACCGAATTGCCATTATTCAAAAAGGCGAGATTTTGGCAGAAGCACCCACACAAAAATTGATTCAACAATTTTCTGGTACAGCTTACAAGATAGAAATGGAAACCGCTTTAGATGAAACAAGAATAATAGAATTAGAAACAATTGGTTTAGAGATTGAATCCAGAAGATTTATTTACATCGATCGCCCGGAATTACTCTATAAAGTTCTTGCTATTCTCCAGCCTTTACCAATTCAATCTGTGGCAAAAGAACAAGCTAATTTAACAGAAATATTTTTACAGATTGTGAAACAAGGTAATAATATTAATGATTGAGTTATTTTTTGCAGAATTGAAACGAACTTGGATTTTACAACGTCGCTATCCAATCGAAGTTTTTGGTATTATTATAGTTACTGTTTCAATTTTTTATGGATTGTTTTTGAGCGCTCGCTATGTTGCTGGGGCGAGTTTCCAATTAGGCGATCGCCTCGATTCAATAGTTATTGGCTACGTGCTTTGGAGCTTAGTTTTATTTGTTATGGGCAACGTTGCTAATAGAATTCAGTACGAAGCTCAAACTGGCACGCTCGAACAACTTTTTCTCTCTCAATTCGGGGCAGTCAAAGTATTTTTAATTCGATCGCTAGCAGCGATAACGTTGCAATTAGCTTTTGTTTTGAGCATTTTATTAACTATAATGCTCTTAACTGGCAGCCGTCTCGATTTTCCTCCAGTTTTGATTTTACCTCTCATAACTGTATTGATGGGAGCGAATGGGATTGCTTTTATAATTGGAGCTTTAGCTTTATTATTTAAGCAGGTAAGCCAATTACAAGTCATATTTCAATTTGGTTTATTATTTCTCCTAGCTACTCCCATAGAAGCATCGACGGGATTTGCCCGAGTCTTAGCAAGTCTATTACCAATTACTCCCAGTGCAGGAATATTACGAGCTTTGATGGCACGCGGAGAGAATTTAAATTTAACTCACATAGCGATCGCATTCATCAATGGAGCCGTATATTTTGCTCTAGGGTTAGGACTATTCCGACTAGCAGAACGCCAAGCAAAGAAACGCGGAATTTTAGGCGGATATTAATCAGTGACTAGTGACTAGTCACTAGTCACTAGTCACTAGTCACTAGTCACTCATCAACAACTAACAACCAACTGGTTGCGAACACAGAACTTGCTTCATCGTTTGCAATAATTCTTGGGCTGTGTAGGGTTTTGCTAAAAAGGCTTGTACTTCTATGTCTGTCATTCCATGAAATTTGTCTTGAGCGGCTAAACCACTAGTAGCAATAATTTTAGTTTGGGGATTGAGTTTTTGTATAGTACGAATTGTGGTAATACCGTCCATTGCAGGCATTAACATATCAATTAAGATTAAATCTATCCGATCGCGGTGTTCTGCGTAGGTAGCGATCGCCTCAATTCCGTCACTAGCAGTGACAACTTTATAATTAAAAGTCTCTAGAGAAGTTTTTGTTGCCTCGCGCACGCCAGCTTCATCATCCACAACCAAAATCAACTCACCGTTCCCATAGGGCGTGTCTTGTTCTGTCTGCCGATAATATTCTACAACTGCCACTGCTGGTAGATAGACTTGAAATTCCGTACCTCTACCGAGTTCGCTCCAAACTTGAATAAATCCATTGTGACCTTTAACAATACCCATGACAGTGGATAGTCCCAGTCCCGTGCCTTTGCCGAGTTCTTTGGTCGTGAAAAATGGCTCAAAAATTCTTTCCTGGGTTTCCAGCGACATTCCCTGACCTGTATCTCTGACGGTAACGACGATGTAGGAGCCAGCTTTTGCCTCCAAGTTCATCCTGGCGTAGTGTTCGTCTGCTGTAAAGTTTTCGGCAGAAATTGTCAACGTTCCACCATTAGGCATGGCATCGCGAGCGTTGACGCAGAGATTCATTAGGACTTGATGCAGTTGAGTGGCATCCCCAGAGACAGACCACAAATTAGAGGCAATGTTAGTCTGAACCTCGATCGATTTTGGAAAGGTTTGTTTGGCAATTTGGCGAATTTCTGAGATTAAATGCTTAATTTGTAAGTTTGTATACGTTCCCTCTAAACCTCGTGCAAAAGAGAGTACCTGCTTGACTAAAGCCGCACCCCGTTTGGCGTTGGTAACGACAATTGGCAAAAGTCGCTGACTGCGCTCGTCGTGCATTTGAGATTCCAGTAGCTGAGCTGTCATCAGAATTGGTGCTAGGACATTATTCAAATCGTGAGCAATGCCGCTGGCAAGAGTGCCGATACTTTCCAAACGCTGAGCGCGTAAAAATTGAGCTTCTAAGAGTTTTTTCTCGGTAATATCAGTATTAACGACAAGAATTGACTTAGGCTGAGCTTGGCGATCGCGTACTAAGGTCCAACGACTGTAGACAACAATTGGTTTCTCGTTTTTAGTGACTTGATGTAGTTCGCCTTGCCAAGTGTCTGTTTGCTTTAAGGCTGTGTGAATCTCTAGTAGTTGATCGACGAGACTCTCGTTGTAGATTAATAAGTTAGGATTTTGCCCGATCGCCTCTTGTGCTTGCCAACCGTAGAGACGTTCTGCTCCCTTGTTCCAATATAAAACTTTGTCATCCAGCGATCTAACGATAATGGCATCGGTAGCGACATCGAGTAATTCGGCTTGGGCGCGGATTTGTTGCTGAGTGTGCTGGCGTTCGAGGGCGTAGCGAATAGAACGTTCTAGTAAAGGGGCGCTCAACTGAGTTTTTTCTAGATAGTCGGCTGCTCCTGCTTTCATCGCCTCGATATCGATTTCGCGATCGCCTTTGCCCGTGAGTAAAATTATGGGTGCGGCACAACCTTCAGCTACGGCAGCTTGAAGCAATTCTAAACCATTGCGATCGCCCAAGCGGTAGTCGAGCAAGTAAATATCGTGTTGACACTGGGCGATCGTCGCTATTGCCTCATCATAAGAACTTACCCAGTCTAAATCGAATGTCGTGCCTTGAGCTGCTGCCAACCAGTCTCGCGTCAAGACATAATCGTCCTCGTCGTCATCAACTAAAAGTACTTTGACTCGCTCAGTGTCCATGTCCGTTTCCCACCGATTGCAGTGGTAGTTCTACAATTTCAAACCAGTATTTACCAATAGTCCTCATGACCTCTACTAAGGAAGCAAAGGTGACTGGTTTAGTGATATAAGAGTTAGCGCCTAATTCATAACTACGATAAATATCTTCCTCGGCTTTGGAAGTTGTCAATACCACTACTGGTATATGTTTTAACTGCGGGTCTGCCTTAATTTCCCGTAGTGCCTCGCGTCCGTCTTTCTTGGGCATGTTGAGATCGAGTAAAATCAAGCCTGGACGAGGGGCAAGCTTCAGGTCAGTATATTGACCGCGCTGATGTAGGTAATCCATTAATTCCTCGCCATCGCGCACGAGATAGAGATCGTTAGCCAAGCGACTTTCTGCCAGCGCTTCTCTTGCTAACATGCAATCGTCTTCGTCATCGTCAGCCATGAGAATTGTGACAGTGGTGCGTCGCCCTTTCACTCCGAGTTATCTCCTACGAGTTGTTTAATTGGCAGGGTAACACTAAATTTAGCTCCTTGCCCTGGACTACTTTGAGCTGTAATATTGCCCTGATGTCGTTCGACGATTTTACGGCAAATCGCTAGTCCGATTCCTGTACCCTCGTACTGACTGCGACTGTGCAGGCGTTGAAAGACATTGAAGATCCGATCGAGATACTTTTGCTCAAAACCAATACCATTATCCTCTACCATAATTTGACATGATGTGGCGATCGCCCCATCTGTAACTGGTTGGTGTTGGGAATCAAATAGTTGGCTGAAAAGCTTAACCACTGGAGGCGTATCTTGTTTGTGAAACTTCAGTGCATTACTCAAAAGATTTTGTAATAACTGCTGCATCTGTACTGGGTCAGCATCAATTTTAGGAAGGGAACTAACTTCCACCTTACCCCCAGTCTGCTGTATCCTCACCTCTAGATCGGATAATACTTCTTTTACGACTCGATTGAGATCGACAGTTACAAAAGGTTGCGCTTTAGTCGTGACGCGGGACAGCATTAAGAGATCGTCAATCAGAGTTTGCATCCGTCCGGCTGCATTCTGCATTCGCTCCAAGGAATCGAGTCCTTGCTCGTTGAGAGCATCCCCGCAACTGGCTTTTAAGCGGTTGCCAAAGGCTTGAATTTTTCGGAGTGGCTCCTGCAAGTCGTGGGAAGCAACGGAGGCAAATTGTTGCAGTTCCGCGTTAGAACGGGCGAGTTCTTGCGCGTAGCGGGTTTCTTCGGCTAGCATTTGGGCTTGGGCGAGAGCAATACCGATTTGATCGCTTAATTGGCGCAATAATTCGGTTTCAAAACTGCTCCAAACGCGGGGACTACTACATTGATGGGCAATCAGCAAACCCCAGAGTTCTCGCTTGAGGAAAATCGGCACGACGAGATTAGCTCGGACTCCATATTGTTGCAGAAGTTCTTTGTGGCAAGCGTGTATTTCTGCTAGCTCGACATCATGAATAGCGCTGATGCGTCCTTGTCGGTATTTCTGAATGTATTCCTCCCCAAAACAAGGATCGTAGATATGTTGTCCTAAAATCGCTGGATAGCCGTTGACTACGGCTTCCCGCACGACATTTCCAGAACCATCCAACCATAGGCGAAAAATAATCACCCGATCTGCTCGCAGGAATTTTTGAATTTCGTTGACGGTAGTTTGGAGGATCGATTCCAGTTGGAGCGATTGACGAATTTTCAGGGTAATTTCGGCAAATAATTGCGATCGCAAATTTTGGCGTTGTAGTTCTGCTTCGGCTCGTTTGCGTTCGGTGATGTCGCTGCCAATACCCAAAAATCCGGTAATCTTACCGTTAGCATCGTACATGGCGCTAATTGACAGTAAAACGGGGAAGCGGCTGCCATCTTTACGAATGTAAGTCCATTCTTGCTCGGTTGGTTCTCCCCGTCTTGCTTTGGCAACAAATACCTCAAACCCTGGTTCGATTGTCACTCCCAGTTCTTGAGTCAATTCTCGCGCCCGACTGACGACTTCTTCGCGATCGTGAATGATTACGGGTGTAGTTTTACCAACAATTTCTGAGGCGGAATAGCCCAATAATTTCTCGGCAGCAGCATTAAAGGTGAGGATTGTCCCGTCAGTAGTGGTAGAAATTATCGTATAGTTAGCGCTGTTAAGAACTGCTTGTTGCAACTGCATAGTTTGTTGCAGTTGGTTTTCCATCCGTTTACGATCGGTGATATCGCGTGTAAAGCAGCGCGTGTGGATAAATTGCTTGTCTTTCCAAAAAACGTTGGAGCCGATCGATACATCTCGGATAGAACCATCTTTGCATAACAACCGCGCCTCGTAGTCGCACAGTGTCTCGCCAGCGTTAAGGCGTTGCAGAATATCGTCGATAACTTCTCGATCGGCGTGAAATTTGGCAATGTGTTGTCCGATGTACTCTTCGCGAGTGTAACCGAGCAAATTTAATTCAGCTTGGTTTGCCCAGACAATAATTCCATCTGCTCCTACCCAGTGTATGCCGACGCTGGCATTTTCTAGAAAATCAGCCAGTTCTCGTTCTCGCGTGCGGGCGATCGCTTCTAAACGTTTGCGATCGTTAATATTTTGAAAATATACTGATATACCATCTTGAGATGGATAGGCATGAACGGCAAACCAAGTATTGAGCGGAGGATAGAACTCTTCAAAAGCAACTGCAATTTGTTGCGCTCTTGCTTGGCGATACTCCTGGTCAAAAGTAGAACCCACTGCTTCGGGAAACTCATCCCAAATATTTTTACCAATTAACTCCGCTCTCGTTTTTTGTAGAAATACTTGGGCGTGTTGATTGATGTAGGTAAATCGCCACTCATTATCTAAGGCAAAAAAGCCATCGCTGATACTTTCTAAAATATTGGTAACTTGTTGGCGCGATGCTTGGGCTGCGTCCGTAGAGGCGCGTAATTCTGCCATCGTCCGACTAGCTTGTAATAAATGCCGTACTCGCTGCCGTAAAACTATGTCGTTAATTGGTTTGGTAATAAAATCAGTTGCACCTGCATCAAAAGCGAGTTGGAGCGATTCTGCATCATCTAGCCTGGTAACGATTAATATTGGCACGCTATCGCCATTGGGAAAACTACGCAAGTGCCGACAGCAGGCGAACCCATCCATCACGGGCATAACGGCATCTAGCAATACGAGACTGGGACGAAACTGAGTGTAAGCCGCTATTGCCTGTTCGCCATTCTGCGCCTCTACGACCTGATATCCAGCCTGTTCCATCACTCGGCGCATGTGCTGCCGCATGAGTTTATCGTCGTCTACAACCAAAATCGTAGTAGCATCGAGAATGGGAGCGTTGTCCATAGCTTACGCTTAGACTAAATTTTTTGGCGTTCTAATTGGCAGAGCTATTTATACTCTATTAAATATTAAATTCATCACGTTTGCGCGATCGCCAATGAAACATCTAGCCTAAGACTGATGATTTCTTTTTGAAGGTGGTTAAAAATGCTACACTGCATAAAAAAGATGAAATGTCAATTAGTCATCGGTAGTTGGTAGTTGGTAATTGCTAAGTCGTAAGTCAGAATAAACTGGTCACTGGTCACTGGTCACTGTGTACGCCATTTGCCAGAAATCTTTTTCCAATTTAGCAACATTCAAAAAAGCTGCTGTAGCTTGTTGCTGCACCTCCTCTGAGGCGTTACTTAAAGCTGCATCTGCTTGCCGTTCTAGGTAGCCTACGTAAGTCGTAAAATCAGGATTGCCCCAGCGGTTCGCAAATTCGGTGTAGGGTGGGGGCATGGCTCCAGGTAATTGCCAGCCTTGATTGTAGGCTAGTTCGATCGCCCAAAGTGCCGTAGCTTGTACAGCATAGGTTGTTGCAGACAAGCTTTGCATATAGTCGCAATACTCAATGCAAGTAGGCTGTTTATCAGTATTGAGTTGCAGTTGACGTTCTGCGGCTTTGGCTTGAAACCAGTTGAGTTCGTCTTTAAGAGCGCTCAATCCAGCCAAAAGAATATCGAAATGCTGCGGGGGTGCGATCGCCAAAATTCTCGCGAGAAAACGGGTAAAATCCACCACAAATAAATAGTCTTGTACCAACCAAGTATTAAACTGTTGCGGCTGAATTGTTCCCTGTTGGCATTCTTGCAGGAAAGGATGGATCGTAGCTTCTTGCCACGCTTGAGGATGCTTTTGTAGTAATTGTTGACAAGTTAAGCTCATATAGCATTTTTATTGAATTTTATATGGCGAGATAGAAGTTAAGGCAATAATTCAACACAATTGCAGTGGCTTGGACGGAGAATCGAAAAATCTCGGCGATCGAGCGTGTAGTGACTTGCAACAGGATTGTTAGACATCTACACTTAGGGGTTAAAAACTGGCAGAATAAATGCCATCATGATGCCCCCGATCGCAACACTTTCAATAACTTTTAAAATTAAACTAGAGTGTTTAATTTTAATTCCTTGAAGCCAAAAACGTGGAGTATCCTCATCACGTATTTTCCAATCAAACATCGATACTAGTAATGGAACTCCGCCGACTTTAATTCCAATCAGTAGATGTAATGCGAGACTAGCAAACACGCAGATCCACGCCACTAGATGAGCTAGATACCATTGATGATGAATTTCTCCAGCAGGAAGCCATTCTTCTTTCATCATTCGACCAGTTACCACAGCAAACGTTACTGCAAGCAACATTAATGTATTTGCCAAGCGGTGTAATGATATCCACCAAACGGGTTTACCAAACTGTTTCAATTGACTAAAAGACTGCTCTTGTAATAGACGACGATAGCCAAGATGAAAGCTGTATAGGACAAACAGTGGTAAAAATAATAGAAATGTCAAAGCAATCGTGCCATGAATACCTTGAATATCTCCTAGTGTGGGTAATGCAAGACTACCCCAACGTTTGTCATAGGTGTTGTAAACCAAAAAACCTGAAATTAAGGCTAAAAGGACTAGTAATGCAGCAATACCATGCAATATTCGCAATAGAGCGGGTTGGTATGGGCTAGACTGCGGCATATCTATGTTTGTTCTATTCTAGGTTCGTTCTCATCGGGAGTTTCTTGAACTATAGCAGAATTAGAGCTGTTGCCTAGAGGCTAGGCAGTATAGCTCTAATGATGGAAAGATTCTACGCAGTCCGCTCCATCTACTCGGGTAAATAGATCGCATACTTGTAGCATATTTCCAAAATGTTCAATCTAAATGTTCAATCTAGTTGTTTTGCCAGTTTTAATGGTTAATCATCCAAGGGCGACTGCCAGTATGACTTCTCAGGTGGGGTTGTTCGGGTTCGCGATCGCGTTTGACTAATTTTGGCTCTGGATTTTCCTGTTTCAGTCGCATCGAACCAGACAACAACATCGGTGGTGCAAACACTTTTTTGGCAGGTTCTTCACAAGTTGGGCAATGAGCAGGATTGTTACATTCTGCCAGCGATCGCCATTCATCGAATACACCACAATCATCGCAACGAAATTCGTATAAAGGCATAACTAGGGGCTAGGG
>NZ_PYCI01000229.1:0-4445 GCF_003015105.1 Chroococcidiopsis sp. CCALA 051
AGATGTGTATAAGAGACAGCGCAAATCTCGGTCAAATCGAGCAATAATATCGGGAGAATTTTCTACTAAAGCGCGAAATTCTTCTTCGCGAAGGCTGAGTTCTGCTTCGGCAACAACACGGGCGCGACGTTCTGCTGCTTCGCGTAGCGATCGCTCTACGGCAGGAATCAGGCGTTCTAAGCGTTGTTTCAGTACGTAGTCAGTTGCACCACCTTTGAGGGTTTCAATTGCCACTTCTTCTCCCATTGTGGCTGTCACGAAAATGAATGGCACGTCTGGGCAGAGCTGTCGAGCCATAACCAGGGCAGAAATGCCATCAAAACCAGGCAAGGAATAGTCAGACAGAATCAAGTCAAACCCACCCCGTTCGAGTGCCACTTGAAACTCCGAACGAGTCTTCACTTGAATCGATTCGCACTCAATCTCGCTTTCTGCCAGTAACGCAGTAATCAGTTCTGCATCCAGGATGCTGTCTTCTAGAATCAGAAACTTGAGTGACATCATTCTATTCCTTGATTTGGTCGATCGCTACGAGCGCTAGACAGCGAGCCAGGTGGTGGCTCGTTAATAATTGCCCAAAACAGCCCTAAACCTTGAATCGCACCCACAAATTCATGAAAATCAATTGGTTTAACTACATAAGCGTTTGTACCTAATTCATAACAGCGAGTTAAGTCTCGTTCTTCGCGGGAAGAAGTCAAAATCACTACAGGCACGGTTCTCAGATATCTATCTGCTTTTAATTGCCCTAGAACTTCTATCCCATCAATTTTAGGTAGTTTTAGATCGAGTAGCACCACAACGGGATTGCCTTCGCGACGCAATCGATACACGCCTCGGCGGTACAAATAATCTAAAGCTTCTTCGCCATCGCGGACAACGACGACTTCGTTACCTAAATGGTTTTCTGCTAGGGCAGTCAGGATTAACTCTACGTCGTTAATGCTGTCCTCCACCAGGAGAATGCGCTTTAATTCCATTGTTCGCTCTCTACTCTCCACCCCTCACTCCCAGTCTTGGTAACGAGAAGAAGAACGTTGCTCCTTGATCTATTTCTCCTTCTGCCCACACTCGCCCACCATGACGGTGTATGATGCGCTGGACATTAGCTAATCCTACTCCCGTACCTTGAAAGTTGGGGTCGCTGTGCAGGCGTTGAAACACTCCAAACAATTTATTTACGTACTGCATATCAAAACCGATACCGTTGTCTCTTACGAAAAATACCACCTCCTGAGACTCTGATAAAATTTGACTCCCAATAGTAATTTCTGTCTGCGAGTTTAACTTAGTATATTTAAGCGCATTTTCAATCAGATTCCGCCATACTAACCGTAACATTGCCGGGTCGCCCTGAACGCTCAGTAAGGCTTTAATCTGCCAGGAAATTTGGCGTTTCTTAGTTTCTAACTCTAGTTCTTGCAATACCTCCTGCACCAGTAAATTCATATCAATATTGGTAAAGCGCATTTCCATGCGTCCCATGCGGGAGAAGGATAATAAGTCATCGATCAACTTTCCAGCTAGTTGAGTCGTTTCAATAATAATATTTAGGTAGCGCTGACTCGTTTCATCTAGGGTGGTGTTGGATTTAATTCGCTTTTGTAGCAGATCGACAAATCCGGCAATGTGACGCAAGGGGGCGCGGAGATCGTGGGAGACTGAGTAGGAGAAAGATTCTAATTCTTGGTTAGCGGCTTCAAGTTGTGCCGTGCGCTGCCTGACTCTTTCTTCCAAAGTTGCGTTCAGTTTATGCAGAACTTCTGCTTGTTTGCGCAGTTTGTGTTCTAAATGTTTGCGTTCGGTGACATCGTGTCCCACTGCATATAACAGTTTTGATTCAACGTCGGGTACAGAACTCCAAATCAGCCATTTGTAAGAACCATTTTTACATAAAAAACGATTTTCAAAGTTGACAGTAATAGCTCCAGTTGAGAGTTTTTCAACCTCAGCAAGAGTTTTTTCTCTGTCTTCTGGATGAATTAAATCTAGATATGGTGACTGAAGAATTTCTTTTTGAGTAAAGCCGAGAATGGTTTCAAAAGCAGGATTTATCCGTTTAAAATAACCATCTAACCCAGCGATACAAAGCATATCTAAGGAAAGTGTAAAAAAGCGATCGCGTTCGATTTCAGCCTGTTTGCGATCGCTAATATCTAAAACAAATGCGACTGACTGTTCCCGATTTTCCCCCAGCAAGGCATAACCCAGCATCACAAAAACTCGCGTCCCATCTTTGCGAACATATTCTTTTTCATAGGGCGTACAAGTTCCCTTAGCTCGTGCTTCGGCAATTCTCTCGGCATCCAATGGGAAATATTCTGGGGGAGTCAGATCGTCCCAGCGCACTCTACTCGCCTCTAAATCGGCACGACTGTAACCAATAATGTGTAAAAAAGCATCATTGGCATAACTTATTCCTCCATGCACGTCTCCGTACAAAATTCCGATGACATCCGATTCGACAAAAAGTCTTAGCCTAGCTTCACTCTGACGCAATGCGTTTTCTGTCAACTTGCGATCGCTCACATCAGCTGCCATGCTGATAACCAATCGTCTACCATCTGCCAGACGACCCAAGGGAGCAGAACTAAAATCCCAAGTCCTCTTTTCTCCCTGCTTGGTAGTAATTGAGAATTCCCCTTCTTCTAGCCTTCTGTCTAGGCTGTATAAGCGCTCTATGCTTGCTTTAACTGTATTTTTCGCTGTTCCATAAGCTTTTTCCGTCCAAGCTGCAATTGTGGGAATTTCATCAGCAGTGTAACCCGATAATTCCGTCCAAGCTTGGCTAATTTGTACGACTTCGCCATCTTCGGCATGGATAACGATCGGAAATGGTGCGTTGACAACAGCACGGCGAAAACGTTCTTCACTTTCACGTAAAGCAGTTTCAGCTTGTTTGCGTTCTGTTAAATCGATGACAAAGCAAGCACTATAGCCGTTTTCTCCACCCTCAATTTGAGTAATACCAAGCAGAATCGGCACGCGAGTTCCGTCTTTACGAATATATTCTTTTTCAAACGGAGAACAAGCGCCATACGCTTGAATCTCTGCGACTCTCTGTCGATCTAATGCTTCATACTCTGGTGGTGTCATGCGATTCCAATACAGCTTTCCTGCTTCCAACTCAGTACGGCTGTACCCCATCATGGTGAGAAATGCATCGTTGGCTTCAAAAATTCGCCCGCTAAAGTCACCAAAGTAGATGCCAATGATATTTGATTCTACGATGTGTCGGAACTTAGCTTCGCTTTCCTGCAAAGTTTTTGCCGCGCGTTGACGATCGCGATCTATTTGGTTCAAAGATCTGGCATTGTGCCAAATTACAGTGATATAAACTGCAATTAGCAATAGTACCAGCAGGGCGATCGCAAAACCTGCATCGTAAAGCTGCCAGCGGTATCCTTGCAAAACCAGCCAACCTAAAACTATCGGAATTACGATCGCGCTAGGAATCAGACGACGCGCAACTATGCCCCCATTCAATTCGCTTGTGACAACTGCCATAAAACCGCGATCGTGATATACCAACAACGTACCTACACCAAGCAAGAGAAAAGTTATCGCCGTATGCAAACTCATTGATGTGGAGTAGACAATAAACCGATAAAAAACTCCTACGCCATAGACGTATCCTATAAGAGCAAGTAAGGCAACCAAAATAACAGCAAGACTTAAAGCTTGAGTCAAGAAAATGCGATCCCCCCCTGCCCCCCTTTTTAAGGGGGGTGGATGAGGTGGGTTTGTCTCCCTTGATAGGGGGGATCGAACAGGTGAGTTTGTCTCCCCGGGGAAGGAGGATTGACTTGCCCCCCTTTGTAAGGGGGGTTGGGGGGATCGAATAGCCAACAGCCACAGCGCCCCGCCCAGCAGCACAAAATTCAAAGCAGTATTATCTGCCATACGACCAGGATAAGGATTTGCTGGAGATTTAGGTAAATCTCGCAACAGCAACTCATCAATACCCAAATTCCAATTAAATATGTATTGGCATAGAGTGAGCAAACCAATTAAGGCGACACTAGCAGCGCAAATTTTGGCAATTGGGGAGTCGGGAGTCTTTATTTTGGTAGGGGCGCACAGCTGTGCGCCCCTACCATTGCGAATAAACAAAGACACGCCAGCTAGAATAAAAGCTACGGCTGCATTCGCTTTCATCGTGGCTGTGCCTGGAATTACGCTTTTGAAAATAGCAATGTTAAATATCCAGCCAATTAGAGTCAAACAGCCAACACCAATTGCGATCGCGCTAGCAACTCTTACTAGTAATTGACTGTGACGCAAGTTAGCCATATGTTTCTGTCTCAGGTTGAAAGCGATCGCTTGCTATGCCAAAACAGTGTCACCATTTTACTGCTCACTCCAACGCCGACAGAAACATCGCTCCCTCTAAAACTTAACTTAAGGGAGACAGCCACTCTGAATAAATCTCTCCTACGATAGAT